>NZ_JXYC01000010.1:0-125945 GCF_000967665.1 Marinomonas sp. S3726
GATTAAGACTAAAGTGTAATGGCTCTTAGTCTTTAGAAAGATATAGTGATGACAGCATCCTTGATAAAAAATTTAAGAACAGGAGCAAAATCAATGGAACCTTTGACAGTTGCCGTACCAAGTGCCAGCAAGAAAAACGTCGGCATAGATCAAGAAACATTTGAGCGTATGTACCAAGAGTCGATTACCAACCCTGATGGTTTTTGGGGAGAGCAAGGTAAGCGAATTGATTGGATTAAAGATTATACAAAAGTTAAAAATACCAGCTTCGAACGAGATAATGTGGATATCCGTTGGTACGAAGATGGTGTACTTAATGCAAGTTATAACTGTATTGATAGACACTTAGGCGATAAAGCAGACAAGGTCGCCTTTTTTTGGGAAGGTGATTCAGAAGACTCTGCTGAACAAATTACCTACCAGCAATTACATGACGAAGTGGCTTTATTATCTAATGGCTTGAAAAAACTTGGTGTGACCAAGGGTGATCGTATTGCTATCTATATGCCTATGATTCCTCAAGCCGTTTATGCCATGTTGGCATGTGCTCGTATTGGCGCAATTCATACAGTTATTTTTGGCGGTTTTTCTGCTCATGCTATTGCCGATCGTCTTAATGATTGCGATGTGAAGCTAGTGCTTACAGCTGATGAAGGCTTACGAGCAGGTAATAAGGTACCACTGAAACATAATGTTGACCTTGCTGTTGCAAATGATGCTTGCCCAAGTGTTGAACATGTTGTGGTCTTCCCTCATACCCAAAAAGAGGTGGAGTGGAACGATAAACTGGATGTGGATTGGAAAGATTTAATATCCTCATGTGAGCCAACTTGCCCAGTTGAGCCTATGCAAGCCGAAGATCCTCTTTTCATTCTTTATACATCTGGTTCAACCGGTAAGCCAAAAGGCGTAGTACATACGACAGGCGGCTATATGGTTTATGCTAGCTTGTCTCACGAAGTTGTTTTTGACCTACAACCAGATGACGTTTATTGGTGTGCTGCCGATGTAGGTTGGATCACAGGACATAGCTATATTGTTTATGGGCCATTGGCGAATGGTACTAGTAGCGTTATGTTTGAAGGGGTTCCCACTTATCCTGATTGTGGTCGAGTAGGGCGTATCGTTGATAAATATAATGTTAATATTTTATATACAGCACCAACCGCCATCCGTGCCCTAATGTCCAAAGGTGATGAACCTATTCAAACCAGCCACAGAGATTCCTTAAGAGTGCTAGGTAGTGTTGGTGAGCCAATTAACCCTGAAGCTTGGTGGTGGTATTACACTAAAGTGGGTAAAGAAAATTGTGCTGTTGTTGATACTTGGTGGCAGACAGAAACAGGTGGCATCATGATGACTCCAAGAGTTGGTGGAAAAGACATGAAGCCAGGTTCTTGTGTTGGGCCTTTGTTTGGCGTGCAACCTGCTTTGGTAGACAGCGAAGGTAACTTTGTTGCTGCTGAGGGAGAAGATGTAGAAGGGGGCTTAGTCTTATTGGATTCTTGGCCTTCTCAAGCGCGTACCGTTTATGGGGATCATGAACGTTTCATGCAGACCTATTTTAGTACTTATGATGGCATGTATTTCACTGGCGATGGTGCACGACGTGATGCAGACGATTACTATTGGATCACAGGTCGTGTAGATGATGTTCTCAATGTTTCCGGCCACCGTCTTGGTACGGCAGAAATTGAGAGTGCTTTAGTCGCTCACCCTGCTGTAGCTGAGGCAGCCGTTGTTGGTTACCCTCATGATATTAAAGGACAAGGCTTATATGTTTATTTAAGTCAGGTTGATGGGGTTGAGATTACAGACGCTCTGACTAAAGAAATACGTCAATTTGTACGTGATGAAATTGGTCCAATCGCTACTCCTGATTTGATGCAGTGGGCAGGTCAAGGCCTACCAAAAACACGATCAGGAAAAATCATGCGACGAATTTTACGTAAGATAGCCGCTAATGAGCATGACTCTCTTGGTGATACCAGTACGCTAGCTGACCCTAGTGTGGTTGATGATCTGATCAAAAATCGTTTAAATCAATAATCCAACTTGATCTGACCGCTCTATTCTTGTTCTCTTTAGTGTTACACTTTTGAGATAAGGGTAGCGCGGTTTTTTGCTCCCTATTATTTATAAAACAATAAAAAGAAGGTGAAGGGACTTATGTATTCACTGCTAATTGCTGATGACCATCCTTTGTTTCGTGGTGCCTTAAAAGGTGCGCTGTCGGAGCTATTTGAAAATATTGAGATCAATGAAACCCAAGATCTTGATAGCACCCTTACTTTTTTAGCGACAAATCCTGATCTAGATCTTTTGCTGTTGGACCTTAATATGCCTGGCAGTGGTGACCTTTATGGCCTCATTCGTATTCGATCTGATTTTGTTGATTTACCTGTGGCAGTTATTTCTGGTGAAGAAGATACTAGTGTGATGGCAAAAGTATTAGAAGCAGGGGCTTTGGGCTTTATTCCTAAGACCAGTCAACCTGTTGATATAGCGAACGCCATTAACGCCATTCTAGAAGGTGAAATCTGGTTACCTGAACATCTTAAAGAAGCTGTTTTAAATCAGCCTAAGCCTGACTTGGATATGGTTAAGCGTGTGTCTGAACTAACGCCTTCTCAATATAGGGTTTTATGCTATTTGCATGAAGGTTTATTGAATAAGCAAATTGCTTATGAATTAAATATTTCAGAGGCAACGATTAAGGCGCATATTACCGCTATTTTCAAAAAATTGGGTATCAATAATCGTACTCAAGCTGTGTTAATTGCCAGTGAGTTAAAGCTGCAAGTTACGCCTCAGGGCTAACCTCTTATTATTTACATTTGTGCTTGGAACATTTCTTTTCAGGCACAGGATCCATTCCGCCCTCGTTTAGTGGGTGACATTTACCTAAACGCCTGAGCCCTAAATATAGGCCTTTAAAAAAGCCAAAGCGCTCCATTGCTTCTATCATGTAGGCTGAACAGCTAGGATAGAAACGGCAATTACTGCCTATTAGGGGGCTAATCAGAATCTGATAGCCGCGGATTAGTTTAATCGCAACCCACTTAATCATGTTTGTTTTTTTATACCTTTTAAGCTGAGTCAGAGATAGCTCTGAATGAGTCTCTTGCTTTAGTTTGATTGTTTGTTACTGTAGGGGATTATCCCACATTTAGTTATAAATTTTCAGTAGAAGACGTTTAACCTATGCCAGATTCTTTACTTGCCCTTGATGCTAGCCATATTGTTGCTTATCAAGGTGAGCCCGGTGCTTATTCTCACCTTGCTTGTAAGCATACTTTTCCAGATTCAAAAATGGTCAATTGCGCGACATTTGCACAGGCTATGCAAATGGTTGAACAGGGCGAAGCCTTGTATGCCATGATTCCAGTCGAAAACTCAACAGCAGGTCGAGTGGAAGAGATTTACCGTGAACTACGTAAAACCGAGCTTTATGTGGTGAAAGAACATTTCGAACCCGTTAACCATTGTTTGATGGCAAAAGCAGGTACCAAGCTTGAAGATATCAAGCAAATCGGCAGCCACCCTCAAGCACTTGCACAGTGTGATGAAGGTATTAAGGCTTTAGGTGCGACTAATCTTGCTATGTATGATACGGCAGGCGCGGCTAAGCATTTGGCTGAAACTGGTGAGGAGGGGCTAGGTGTTATTTCGTCTGAATTAGCTGCTGAGTTGTATGGACTGGAAATTTTAAAGTCACACTTTAATGATAGAGAAGGGAATACCACCCGCTTCTTAGTATTTGCGAAGCAGCATAAATTACCTCCTTTAGACCCTGAGCAAGTGTATATCACCTCTTTTATGTTTCGTGTACGTAACATACCCGCTGCTTTATACAAGGCTATGGGTGGCTTTGCGACACATGGTATTAACATGCTGAAGCTTGAGAGTTATATGGTTAATGGTGCTTTTACGGCGACTCAGTTTTATGTGGATGTAGAGAGCCATTTTCAAGCACCTGAAATGCAATCCGCATTGGAGGAGTTACGTTTCTTCTCTGAGGAAATTCGTATGCTTGGTACCTATCGTGCTGATGAATATCGTGTTGCGAAAAAGCCTGTTTAAATCTTTATTTTTGATTTAGCTCTTTTCACAAAAAAGGGATGCTGATGCATCCCTTTTTTGTTTCTAGTTTAACATTCATTTAGCTTGATAAAGCTCTAGGGGAAGGCCATCTGGATCTTGGAAAAAAGTAAAGGCTTTCCCTGTGTATTCATCGATACGTATATCTTCTACTTCAATACCTTGGCCAATTAAATAAGCCTTGTATTCAGCAACAGAGTCCACCACAAAGGCTAGATGTCTTAAGCCTTGAGCTTCTGGGCGGCTTGGCCTTGCTGGTGCTCCTTCAAACGAAAAAAGCTCTATTTGGCCGCCATCAGGTAAGGCTAAATCAAGTTTATAAGAACGACGCTCAACGCGATAGTTTTTCGCAATGATCTTAAGCCCTAATATCTGACTATAAAAGTGTTTTGATGTTTCATAGTCAGAGCAAATGATAGCAGCATGATGTATGGCTTTAAGCATGGTCATTGGCCAGTGTTTGCGCTTGTTTAGCTTGATTCGTTTTCTTTTCAGCATAATACAAAAGCGCTAAGGCTAATGAGCACAAGAGAATGTAGGCAATTGTCATTGGCACTAAGGTGTTGTTATACATCTGGCCTATGCTGGTGCCGACAATGTTCGACATAATAGAAGAGATGGCACCTATTACAGCAGCAGCGATACCCGCAACATGACCCATAGGTTCCATCGCCATAGCATTGATGTTGCCAAATAATAAACCGAAGCAGAAAAACAAAATTCCAGCAAAGATTAAGAACATCCAAAGCTGTACTTCAAATACAGATTGTACACCAAGGAAGATGAGTGAATTAAGAATGATGATGCCAAATGCGCGCTTACTTATGAGGTGCATGCCTAGTCGGCCTACAATTTTAGAGTTGACCAACGAAGAGACGCCAACCAGTAGAGCAAGCCCGCCAAAATAGATGCTAAACAGCTTTCCTGTTTCAAATTGAACTTGAAAGATCTGCTGTGCTGAACTGATATAGCCGATAAGGCAGCCAAACATCAAACCTGAGCAAAATGTCAGGCTAATGGTGCTTTTGTTTGAGATAACTTCTTTAAAACCTGAGATAAAACCTGCTTTAGTAAAGGGGATTCGCTGCTCTGGTTTGAGTGTTTCCTCTAAACGAAAGTTAATCCAAGTTAAAATGATAATGGCGTAAAGACCATACATGATGAAAATGCCGTGCCAATTAGTGAAGAGTAGAATTAACTCACCCAGACTAGGCGCTAAGGCGGGCACCAGAATAAAAATCATCATGACCAAGGACATCACTTTAGCCATTTCTCGGCCTTCATATTGGTCTCGTACTAAAGAAACCGCTGAAATATAAGGGCCTGCTGCACCTAGGCCTTGAATAATGCGGCCAGCAAGTAACATCTCGAAGCTTTGAGCAAAAAAGCAAACCAAGGTGCCAATAAAGTAGATAAATAGACCAGTATAAAGGACAGGCTTACGACCTAGAGCGTCGGATAGTGGGCCAGCGATAAGTTGACCACTTGCCATACCTAAGAATAGAGCGCCAATAAGTAGTTGTACTTTGTTTGGGTTTTCCATCTGCAAGTCTTGAGTAATCATACCCAAGGCAGGGAGTAGGGCATCAATAGAAATAGCCACTATAGACATTAGCACTGCGGTTAATGCGGTAAATTCTTTAGCCGACATTTTCTGTTTTTGCATTGATTCTGCTGCAAGCTGACTCATGCCACTCTCCTTGTAAATAATTGAGGCAAGAGTATATAGAAATTCACTTTTTTAAGTGACTTCTTTTTTCGTTCAATTATGCAACTAGTAAGGAAGCTTAGGCATCAAAGGGAACTGAAAAAGGAGGTTTGAGCCTCCTTTTAATCGGTCTATTTATTTTATGCTTTTTGACAGAAACGCTTAACAAGACTTGTGAATGGCAAAGGTTTTTCGGCATGTAACCAATGGCCTGTTGCAGGGATCATTTTAACTTGAGCATTAGGGAACCAGTGTAAAATAGCATCCTTGTGCTGAGCCTGAATATAGTCTGAATTCTCACCTTTTATAAATAAGGTTTCACCTTGGTAGGCTTTTTCGAAAGGAGGAGTTGCGCGGATTTGGGCGTAATTGTTAAAGAGGTTGTCGATATTTACTTGCCAAGCAAAGCCTGTATCTGCCTTGATTAGGCTCTTTAATAAAAACTGCCTGACACCGAGGGTTGCAACGTACCCAGCCAAAATAGTATCGGCTTCTTTGCGGTTTTTGATCTGATTAAGATCAATCGCTTTAAGTCCATCAAAGATACTGTGATGACTTGATTCATAATCAACGGGAGCAATATCAGCAACGATTAAACGCTTTACCTTGTCAGGGAATTGAGAAGCGAACTGCATTGCAACTTTTCCACCCATAGAGTGTCCTAGCAAGAAGCAGGTCTCAATTCCCTCTGTTTGCATCCAGGTGTTGATGTGATTTGCCATGATGTCGTAAGCGGCATTTTCTAAGGCATCTGATTTGCCATGGTTGGGTAGGTCTAAGCAATAAACGGTGAAGTGCTCACTCAGGGATTGCGCAATTGAATGCCAATTATCACTGTTACCAAATAATCCGTGAATCACAACTAGGGGGACTTTGTTCTGACCATACTTTTTAAAATGTATCATGGGCTTGTTATGCTCGTTCTGGGCGCTTGAGAGTGGGTTTGTGTATTATGCTCAACCTGCAATGAGTAACGCATAAAATCATGTAATCATACCTTCAATTAAGCAGGATACAATCTGTGTCTGCTTGATGAAATAAATTGATGAGTATTTCTTAGATAGCTTTAATACTCGATCAAAATAAATGGGAAACTATGTTAGATAGACATTTTATTAAACTGCTTAAATGGCCCCTTGATACTACGGCGGCTTACTTAGTAAAACAGCAAGTTAGTGCCAACAAGGTCACAGTGTTTGGTTTTATTGTTGGCATGATGGTGATTCCGAGTTTGGCTTTTCAGGCTTATAGTCTTGCGCTGCTCTTTATCATTATTAATCGCCTTTGCGATGGGTTGGATGGGGCAATTGCTCGTCAAACACAACCAACTGATTTGGGCGGTTACCTTGATATTACGTTAGATTTTATCTTCTATTCAGGAGTGATTTTTGGTTTTGCTTTGGCAAATCCAGAGATGAATGCTTTACCTGCGGCCTTTTTAATTTTTAGTTTTATGGGAACCGGTAGCAGCTTCTTAGCGTTTGCCATCATGGCAGAAAAACGTCAAATTAAGCAGTTAGATTATGGTAAGAAGTCTTTATTTTATTTAGGTGGACTTACCGAAGGTGCCGAAACCATTGGGCTCTTTATTTTTATCTGTTTAATGCCGGCTTACTTTACGAGCGCTGCTTGGCTGTTTGCCTCTCTCTGCTGGCTCACCACAGGCACTCGAATTTATGCTTCTTACTTGGCGTTAAAAACAAATGCACAAGAGTCTAATTAAGACTTCATCTTTACGTAAACAATAGGAAAAACATGGGCATCTTAACTGACATTTGTATGATACTGGCTTTAATAGCAAGCTTTAAACAAGGTAACTATGCCAGCTATTTACCAGGCTTTTTAAATAAATTTTTACCCCAGTGTTATCGCTTGATTGCCTTTGTGGCGCTTTGGAATGTGCTTTGGTTTGCTGCTCGTAATATTGATTACTTTTGGGGACAAATGTCGCTTGTATCAGGTATCAGCACCTTGCTGATTCTGATGCCTTTAATTGAGTTAGAGAAGTTTCCTTGTTTTTTACAAAACTCGGTTTTAACCCTTACTATTCAGCGTTTGGCAAGCCAGATGACAGGGTGGAATTATGTCATTGTGAGGATTTTTCTAGGGGCTTGTATACTGCAATACAGCACAACTTTAATTAAGCTGAATCTGGCCTAATGAGCTGATTCAACTTAATTAGTGCTAGGGACGCTGTGATTAAGTCACCTCTTCTTCGCCTGTTCTTTTAAGTGTGTAGAGTATTTTAGGTTCTCTAGATAAGAGGGAGATGGCCTGTTTTCACTAGAATGATGGTCTCTTCCTCTACATAAGGGTTGTGTTCACTCATATGAGGGCTGCGTAACCAAGTGTGTTTTGGATAAGCGCCATGCTCATCTCGAAACTCACCTTCAAGTACTAAAATCTCTTCACCACCAAAATGTCTATGGGGCTGAAAACGTTCTCCAGCAGGCCACTTAACTAGGGCCGTATGTTCACCTCCAAATTTATGCAGGGGCATGACTTCTAATCCTCCAATACCTGCAAGCCATGTTTGTTCTTGAGTATTGATATTTACCTTTGCATTGTCACCTTGCTGAAATTGATTGAGTTTTACAAATAAGGTACAGCCGTTCTCACTATGAGGGGTATGTACAGAGTTGGCTGGGTGACGTAAATAAGATCCAGCAGGATAATCACCGTGTTCATCACTAAACACACCTTCTAAGACGAAGATCTCTTCCCCCTGAGGGTGAGGGTGTTGAGCAAAACTGGCTCGGGCCTGATATTTTACTAAGCTGGTGGTATGGCCAGATTCTTTGGCTTCTCTTTCTAATGGTTTTCTATGTACCAAAGGGCTAGGGCTTGCTTGCCAATCTTGCTTTTGGCTTTCTATGACAAGACGTTGTTGAAACTGCATATTAAGCATGGGATTTGTTCCTATGAATTTCTGATACTCTTATTGTATCGTTAAATCACATAAAAAAAGCAGTAGGCACAAATAGGTTGCTTAGGTACTTTTGGGTCTAGTTTGCTGAAAAATAAGGGTTTATTTTTTATTAGGTGATACCTATTAGTATCACCTAGATTGGTTTTAATTGGTTTTATACAAACCATAAACAGCATGATCTAAAATACGATCACCGACTTTTTCTGCATGGGTAATAGTGCCTTCTAACGTCATATTTAGACGTTCACACACAGCGCGACTGGCAAGGTTATCTTTTGCTGCACTGATTTGTATTTTCTGTATATCAAGCTCTGTAAAAGCGTATTGAATCAGGTGCTGGCATGAACGAGTGATAATCCCTTTACCTTGATAATCTGCACTTAACCAATAACCTATCTCGGCTTTTTTAAGTTTATGATCAATGCTATTGAAACTGATGTTACCAACTAACTCTTCTTGATAAAAAATACCACAGGTTAGGCTCTTACCATCGGCATAGTCATGTAATGACTTTTGGGCGAATCCTTTAAAATCATCCGCAGATTGGCAAAAGACAGGCCAAGCAAGCCATTGTTTTAAATAGTCATAATTCGCTTTAGCGAGTGCTGAATAAGCTTCTGAAAAGCTTGGATCAACTAGTCCTAGTTTAATATCTTGATCCACTTCCATGGCAAACATAAGTACTCCTTTATATTGTTCTCGTATGTTTGGACTGCTTATTAGAGCATGTTTTTTGGGCAGCTGCGCTAGCGGAATTTTAAATTAGTCGGTAATTAGGGCTATTGCTCGAAAAAACTTTAAACTATACTGTATGTATATACAGTTTTTTTTGGAGTTGATATGCGAGTTTCTTATTTAGGTACATCAGAATCCCGTGCTTTTATTGATGCGAATAGCATCCAAATCCCTCTTTATATGGAATCTGTTTCAGCTGGATTTCCATCACCCGCGCAAGACTTTGTCGAGCGTAAACTAGATTTGAATGAACTTTGTATTAAACACCCACAATCCACCTTCTTTGTACGAGTGCAGGGAGACTCTATGTCTGAGGCAGGGATTTATAATCAAGATGTACTTGTGATAGATCGCTCCTTAACGGCTCGCCATGGGGATTTTGTTATAGCTTGTGTTCATGGGGAGATGACGGTGAAAGAGCTTGTGCTCAAGCCTAACGTGGCTTTAAGGCCAAAAAACAAAGCCTATTCTGCAATCGCTATTACAGAAGAGTCTGAACTGGCCATCTTTGGTGTTGTGATTAGCGTTGTTCGTAATATTCAGAGGCAAGAATGAGCAAGGTATTTGCTCTGGTAGATTGTAATAACTTTTATGCCAGTTGTGAAAAACTGTTTCGACCCGATTTAAAGCATAAGCCCATTGTCGTCTTGTCGAATAATGATGGTTGTGTTGTTGCACGCTCTCAAGAAGTTAAAGCTCTAGGAATCAAAATGGGTGGGCCTGTCTTTAAGTTGGCGGACGATATTAAACGTTATGGCATTACCTGCTTTTCCTCTAATTACGCCTTATATGCAGATATGTCGAATCGCGTGATGACCTTGCTAGAGGAAGCTGCGCCTGCCATTGAAATTTATTCTATTGATGAGGCTTTTTTAGATTTATCAGGAATAGACGCTTGTACTGATTTACTCACCTTCTCCCAAAACTTGAAGCGCAAAGTAGATAAAAACACAGGTATTCCTGTATGTATTGGTATGGCGCCTTCTAAAACATTGGCTAAATTGGCCAATCATGCCGCTAAAAAATATCGAGCGACAGGAGGTGTGGTGAACCTTATGCCTCCTGAGCGGCAAACACGTCTGTTAGCTTTAATTGATGTGGTCGAAGTTTGGGGAGTAGGTAGGCGTTTATCTAAAAAGTTGTATCAATTAGGAATACATACCGCGTTAGATTTAGCTCAAGCGGATGTGAATATGATACGTGAACAGTTTTCAGTTGTGCTTGAGCGGACAGTGCGAGAGTTGAATGGTGTTGCTTGTATTGACCTTGAGCAGGTGCCTCCTAGTAGGCAGCAAGTTATTTGTAGTCGCTCTTTTGCTTATCGCATTACGGAAAAAAGCCAAATGCGTGAAGCCCTTTGTAAATATGTGACCCGTGCAGCGGAAAGGTTAAGAGAACAAAAACGTACCGCTAAACTAGTCAGTGTGTTTATTCGAACCAGTGCTTATAGCCCAAATGAGGCGCAATATGCAAACTCTCTCGTGGCTGAACTTGCTTGCCCTAGTGATGACACCAGAGATCTTATTGCCATTGTAGAGACGAGTTTAGATAAGTTATGGAGAGAAGGCTTTTATTACGCCAAAGCGGGAGTCGTGTTACTAGATTTATATGATGCAGAGCAAGGACAGTGCGAGCTGTTTTCTTCTTCTCGACCACAGGAAAAATCCAAAGAACTTATGCAGGTATTGGATAAGATTAATCAAAAAGGCCTAGGGCATGTGTACTTTGCCGCACAGGGAACCGCCCCAGTTTGGCAGATGAAGCGAGAGTATTTATCGCCAGCCTATACGACTAACTGGCAGGATCTGCCCAAAGTGCGTTAATTGGATATTAAACGTACTTTAAGGTGTCATTTGCCCATAGACTGGCTTCACCATAAGAGCGACTTAGCGCGATTCTTTCAGAAGAAGGTAGAACCGCAATATAGTTCCAATCTTGTTTCTCTAAGGCGCAGGCCTTACGTAAACGTGCACCAATGTCACCACGATAATGCTTGATTGCTTCAAGCACTTCATCGTCTAAATTGATCTGTTCAAACACTATCTTTTTTTCAACCTGAAGTACTAGGTCAATGCCTGACATGATACCCGCCATAAAATCCGTATCTGGACTCGGGGATTTTTCTTGAACTGCAAGCGCTTCGCAGCATTTGGCTCGTATAAGCAAAAACCGAAATATTTCGTTTGAGTGTTTTGAGTTGGCTGTAATCGTAATGAGCAGAGCCCACTTTTTAATTTGTTTTAAACCAAGAAAAACAACCGCTTCTTTGAGGTTAGTGACTTTGCGCTGTAGTCCACAGATAGGGCTATTTAGGATACGCAATAATTGGTAAGACAGCCTAGGATCTTTGCTTACCAACTTAGTCACTTTTTCGACAGTGATGTTTTCATTGGATAATTCACTCACTAATTCTAAAGCGTTACTCATGCTTGAGTTGATACGCCGACCTTTCACAATGGAGGGTTTTTGTAGGTAATAACCCTGAAAAAGATCAAAGCCTAATTCTTTGCACTCATCGTACATTTTTTGGTCTTCAACCTTTTCTGCCACTAGAATGAGTTTTTGATCTTTGAGTGCTTGAATTTGCTTGTGATGTTTATAAGGATCTGTGTGTAAAACATCAATTTTGACCATTTGTATATAAGGGAAGAGGTCTGCGTAGCTTGGATCAAAATTATAATCATCCAGTACAAATCGATAGCCTGCCTTATGCCACTTGGCAACGGATTCAACAAAGGCTGGCGTGATTTTTTGATCTTCAAGAATTTCTATATAGACTAAGGTTGGATCGATTGGAAAAAAGGCGTCGGACATTAATAAGTCACGGGTGATATTAACAAAGTAAGGTGTTCGCATTTGCGTTTCTAACTCGGTAATACCAATACATAAATTCACTAGCACCTGACTGGTAGCATCTTCGCCATCGATGACATTCGCCATAGTTTCGTCATTATTACGAAATAATAATTCATAGCCAAACAACTTACTTTTTTTGTCAAAAATGGGCTGCTGAGCCATCATCAAATCATTAAGCGTGCCAGGTAGTGAAGCCATTCTATATCCTTTTGAAGGTGAACTTAGCAGGACCGAGCCTGCCAACATCTATGTCAGCAGATATTAACAGGGCTATTTCATAGATTACGAGCTGCATAATCAATAATAGTTGTAAAAGTTCGATCAGAGTAACTTAGATTAAGAAAATAGCAGAAATTTGAGTCGGATTGCTAAAAAAATAAAAGGGAGTGGAGTCAGATATTAGTCATTGCTAAAAAAAGCGATTTCGATATCACTTTTGACGATGGCACAGCAAGCGAGTAGATAGCCGCTTTGTACCCAAGCCAGTGGCTCTTCTAAATAGATTACATTGCCTCGTAGAAGCTTAAGGGAGCATGAGCTGCAGTAGCCTTCACGACACTGGTATTCAACGAGAATACCAGCGCGTTCAAGCTGAGCAAGTAGAGGCTCGTCTTCAGTAACAAGAATTTCTTTCTTTCCCAAAAGTACCCTATGTAATAGGTCTTGGTTGTTAGAAATTGCTGTCATTAAAGCTGTCTTCCTTATTAAAGGTCGAAATCATCAAAATCAGATTCATCCAAATCGTTATCGATTTGGCCGACTAAGTAAGAGCTGATTTCTGCTTCTTGAGGTGCAACCTGTACATTGTCACTAACCAACCAAGCGTTAATCCAAGGGATAGGGTTATGCTTGGTTTCAAAGGTTGGTAATAAACCAATGGCTTGCATACGAATGTTAGTAATGTATTCAACATATTGGCCTAGAATTTGTGCATTCAAACCAATCATAGAGCCATCTTTGAAAAGGTAACTTGCCCATTCTTTTTCTTGCTCTGCTGCTTCAAAAAAGATTTGGTAGGCTTCGTCTTCACACTCTTTTGCAATTTCTTCCATTTCTGGATCATCTTTGCCTGATGCCATCAAATTGAGTATGTGTTGAGTCCCTGTTAAATGTAGGGCTTCATCACGGGCAATCAATTTAATAATTTTTGCATTACCTTCCATTAAGGTACGTTCTGCAAAAGCAAAGCTACAAGCAAAGCTCACGTAGAAGCGAATGGCTTCTAATACATTGACTGACACCATGGTTAGATAAAGGGCTTTTTTAAGCGCTTTTATGTTTACATCAACTTCGCCTTTGCCTGGAACATTATGAACGCCTGGGCCTAAGGTGTTGTATAAACCGACTAACAAGATGAGATCGTCATACCATTTTGAAACACTTTCAGCACGTTTTGTGATTTCGGCATTTTCAGTGATATCGTCGAAAACCAAACTTGGGTCATTAACAATGTTACGGATAATATGAGTGTAAGAGCGACTGTGAATAGTTTCACTAAAAGACCAAGTTTCAATCCAAGTTTCAAGTTCAGGAATAGAAACAATAGGTAAAAGGGCAACGTTAGGTGAGCGGCCTTGTACACTGTCTAGTAGTGTTTGGTATTTTAGGTTGCTCAAAAAGATGTGCTGCTCGTGTGCTTCAAGACGTTGGAAGTCTTTTCTATCTGAAGATAGATCAACCTCTTCAGGACGCCAAAAGAAAGATAATTGCTTTTCAATGAGCTTCTCAAAGATAGGGTGCTTTTGTTGGTCGTAACGTGCGACGTTAACATTCTCACCAAAGAACATAGGTTCTTTCATACTATCAAAGCGTTTGCGGTTGAAAGTAGAGTAGCTCATTTAAATAAGGTGTCCTTTAATCGGTTTGCAGGTATGGCTGAGTAAACACAAGTTTAACATGTGTTAATTATCACATAAAAACGCAGCACAAGGTGTCTTTTGTGCTGCGTTTTTAAACTATGATATGGCTAAATTTGACTCGGTGTCATGAGTATACAGGCCCTGGAGAGCCTATATTTTACAAGCACCACCAGCGCAATCATCTTCTAAGTCATCTTGCTGATCGTCTGCACCATCACGGGTGTTATGGTAATAGAGGGTCTTAATACCCAGTTTATAAGCAGTTAGAAGGTCTTTAAGAAGTAGCTTCATAGGCACTTTTGAAGACTCGAACTTAGCTGGGTCATAGTTTGTATTAGCCGAAATTGCTTGGTCAACAAACTTTTGCATGATACCAACAAGCTGCAAGTAACCATCATTAGATGGGATAGACCATAATAGCTCATACTCATCTTTAAGGCGTTCAAATTCTGGTACTACCTGCTTTAGGATACCGTCTTTACTGGCTTTAACCGAGACGAAACCGCGTGGTGGCTCAATACCGTTTGTTGCATTATGGATCTGAGACGAGGTTTCAGATGGCATAAGTGCTGTCAGTGTTGAGTTACGTAGACCGTGTTCAACGATGTCTTTACGCAAAGTTTCCCAATCATAATACAGTTCTGGTGAGCAAACTTTGTCGATTTCTTTCTTATAGCTATCGATTGGCAAAATGCCTTTAGAGTATGTGGTCTCATGGAAAGCTTCACATGCACCACGTTCTTTAGACAAGTTGTTAGACGCTTTAAGTAAGTTGTACTGAATCGCTTCAAATGTTTTGTGAGTAAGCTCATTCGCACTGCCATCAGAATAACGTACGCCATTCTTAGCAAGGTAGTAAGCATAGTTGATAACACCAACACCCAATGTTCTACGTAAGTCTGTTGCTCTTTGCGCCGCAGGAACTGGGTAGTTCTGATAATCTAACAAGGAGTCTAGTGCACGTACGATTAAGTCAGATAACTCTTCTAGCTCATCTAAGCTTTCAAGAGACCCTAGGTTAAACGCAGATAGAGTACAAAGTGCGATCTCACCATTTTCGTCATAGATATGCTCTAAAGGCTTAGTCGGTAAAGCAATCTCAAGGCATAGATTACTTTGTTTCACTGGCGCTACAGCAGGATCGAAAGGACTGTGAGTATTACAGTGGTCGACGTTTTGTAGGTAAATACGGCCAGTACTTGCACGCTCAGACGCAAATAAGGTGAATAGCTCTGAGGCTTTTATTGTTTGCTTACGAATGCTGTCGTCAGCTTCGTACTGAACGTATAAACGCTCAAATTCTTCTTGGTTTGCGAAGAAAGCATCGTAAAGGCCTGGTACATCTGATGGGCTAAACAATGTAATGTTGCCACCAGAAATAAGGCGTTGGTACATAAGACGGTTGAACTGAACGCCATAATCAAGGTGACGAACACGGTTTTCTTCAACACCACGGTTGTTCTTCAATACTAATAGGCTTTCAACTTCAAGGTGCCAAATAGGATAGAAAACGGTTGCTGCACCACCGCGCACACCGCCTTGAGAGCAGCTCTTAACCGCTGTTTGGAAGTGTTTGTAGAAAGGAATACAACCTGTGTGGAAAGCTTCACCACCACGAATCGCACTTCCTAGCGCACGAATTGCACCAGCATTCACGCCAATACCAGCACGCTGACTTACATATTTAACAATTGCGCTAGAAGTTGCATTGATAGAATCTAGAGAGTCACCACATTCAATTAGGACACATGAGCTGAATTGACGGGTTGGTGTACGAATGCCCGCCATAATAGGCGTTGGTAGTGAAATCTTGAAATTAGATACGGCATCGTAAAAACGACGGATATAATCAAGACGAACACTCGTGTCGTAGTTTGCAAATAAGCAAGCTGCAACTAACAAGTAGATGAACTGAGGGCTTTCGTAAATATCACCTGTGACACGGTTTTGAACTAGGTACTTACCTTCAAGTTGTTTCACTGCTGCGTAAGAGAAGTTCATATCACGGCTGTGATCTAGGAAGCTATTTAGCTGGTCGAACTCTTCTGCTGTATAAGCCGTTAGAATATCAGCATCATAACGCTTTTGTTCTACTAGGTTTTGTACGTGGGCAAGTAAATGTGGCGGTTCAAATTCGCCAAATGCTTTCTTACGTAAGTGGAAGATAGCAAGGCGTGCTGCCATGTACTGATAATCAGGCGTATCTTCAGAAATCAGATCCGCAGCAGACTTTATTAGTGTTTCATGAATGTCTGTGGTTTTGATTCCTTCGAAGAATTGAATCTGTGCTTTTAGTTCAACTTGAGAAACAGAAACATTGTCTAAGCCTTCTGCAGCCCATGTTACAACCTTGTGTATTTTTTCTAGATTAATCGACTCTGTTTCGCCGTTACGCTTAGTGACTGTCAGTGTGGTCATGCCCATGCCTAAGATAAATGCTGATTTGATTTAAAATACTGTATCTAGTGTCTTAATCCAATATGAAGCACTAGATATAGTAATTAATTTGATTTGTTGATGCAGACGATAGTGTGCATTGAGGTGAAAATCAAGCCTTGAAAAAGACCTGAATTTAGGTCTTGCTTAACTAATAAGTGGTTACTTACTTGAGCCGCCTTAAGTCTTCGTTAACTGCTTATTGCAACTCTTTTAAATTAAATTTTTAATTTTTTTGAGCCAATTCATGACTGATTTAAAAATATTCAACTAGTTGTTCTTTGGTCAAAATACCAACAGAACGAATTGGCTAAATAAGGCGACCAAAGTATAGAGCACAAGTTGGTGGCAAAGGTAAACGGGTAGGGCATGCCTACCTAAAAAGGTAAGCAATTTACTATTTAGCACACTAGGAAGACGCATTTTATGAAGTTTGAAATGCCCCATTATAGGACCGAGAAATACAACGCCAATCCAAGGGAATAGATTCACTATATCTAGAGTACGTTGAGGGAAACCAAACTCGCCTGTGAGATAAGTATGCAAACTAAAGTTACGAACACTGTCTATACCAAAGTAGGCGGCAAGTAGGCCTATGCCTATGGCCAAACTCAACCAAGGCTTTCTAGCAACTGGAAGCACTAGCCAACTCGCTAAAAAGATAAAATGTAAGATGCCAAAGAAGATCCAATTTTGGGGCACAGTTAAGTAAGTCGCCAGTGAGATACCACCGGCAGCCAGGAAGAGCTTGAATTGTCGTTTGAAAATGTTCGGCCATTGGTAGCCATTTTGGCAGCTGATATAGGTCGACCAACCAACAGCTGTCATAAATAGGGTGATAATAACGCTACGAAATCCCACCCAGAAAGGGTCTCTTAGTGAATAGTCTATATAGTCAAACTCTCGTAAATCCCAGCAAAGGTGGAAGACAATCATGAGTAAAACGGCGATGCCTCGATATATATCAAGACTAGAACTGCGCTGAGTTGAAGTATGCTTGTTATAGCCTGTCCATGATATCCATTTCTGAGAGAGAGATTTCATATCTTACCTTGGTAAACGTTTAAGGAACCTGCGAATAAGTCCTCCCGCCTCAGCGTGTGGATAAAAGCGCCTAGATTTATTATACGCAATGGCAGAAGCCGAAAATAGAGCTGGATAGGATTTGTGATATAAGCTTTGGAGACTTAAAAGCACCAAGGTGGGAATGAATACTCAATACCTATTAGGATATTGAGTATTACAAATTAAGATTAAGGCGCTTTACGAGACCTTACCCAATGGTCATTTGAATCGAGCCTATAACATAGGCGGTCATGCAGGCGACTTGGTCTGCCTTGCCAGAATTCAATGAAATTTGCTTTTAAAACATATCCACCCCAATTTTCTGGGCAAGGTACTGTGTCTTCTTGTATTTTCTGTTCCAGATCATGAAAACGTTTATGCAGTTCATCTCTTTCTATTGTGTGACTTTGTGGAGAGACAGATGCCGCTAACTTGCTGCCTTGAGGGCGCGAAGCAAAATAGTCTTCAGACACTTTGCGAGATACTTTTACTATCTCGCCTTCTATACGCACTTGGCGACTTAATTCAGACCAGAAAAAATTCATGCAGGCCTTATTGTTATTTGCAAGATCCTGCCCTTTATCACTGTCATAGTTAGTAAAAAAGGAGAAGCCCTGCTCATCTCTTTGCTTCAGTAGCACTATGCGAGAGTGGGGGGCACCTGTTTGGTCCACAGAGCTAAATACCATAGCGGTTGGATCATTCGGGCAAGCTTCTATAGCGTCTTTTAGCCAGGCGTCAAAAAACGCCATTGGATCAAGGTTAGACTCATCTTCTAATAAGTCTTTGAATTGGTAATCACGTCGAATAGCACTAATATCTCGGTTCATAATTAAACTCTATAAGTCGATTTTGTCATCACTTTGGAAATTAAAGTCATGGTTTTCATTACGGTCTCAGGAAAAACTAAACCACCCGATTCTAAAGCTGCAATTTTATGTTTAGCTTCATCAATACGCATTTGGTTAAGTATCGCTTTGCTCTTTTCATCCTCATGGGGCAGAGAGTCTAGGTGCTTGTCTATATGAAGACAGACCTGCTCTTCTGTTGCAGCAACAAAACCTAAGCTTAGACGATCACTGATTAAACCTGCACCTGCTCCGATTGCAAAAGAGGCACCAAAAAATAAAGGGTTGAGTAGGCTTGTATGGCTATCAAGCTCATGCAGCCTTTGTTCACACCAAACAAGGTGGTCGATCTCTTCAGCTGCGGCCTCATCCATTTCTTCTCTAACACTGGATAACTTCGCCGTTAGGGCTTGGCCAGAATAAAGGGCTTGAGCACAGACTTCACCAGTATGATTAATCCGCATTAGGCCTATACTATGACGCTTGTCTTGCTCATCCATAGGTGTTTCATCCACTGTATTTGCTGGCGAAGGACGGTTGGCTTTTGCGGCATTAGGGACAAGAGTGCGTAATGCTCGGTCAAGATTTAAAATGCTGTTATCAATAAAAGACATCATAAATAAACTCTGGTAATACTCTTCTGTGTGACTTCCCTCATATCTGTAAGGAAAGGAAAATGTCTATTGCTAACCTGGTGGCCAAGTCAGCTTGCGTTCACCAAGTACGTGCATATGAATATGATATACGGTTTGGCCACCGTCTTGGTTGCAGTTCATCACAGTTCTAAAACCTGATTCATCCACTCCTTTAGCTTTTGCAATCGTTTTGGCAACAAAATGCATTTTACCGATTAATGGAATATCTTCCTCGGTGAGGTCATTGAGTGTGCTGATATGCTTTTTAGGGATGACCAAAAAATGTACTGGGGCTGCCGGCATAATATCTTCAAATGCAATGACATCATCATCTTCATAAAGCACAGTAGCAGGGATCTTTCCCGCACTGATGGAACAAAATAAGCAATCCATATTAACTCCGTAATAGTCTGTGACTCGCTTCATTGAAGCAAGCTTTAAGCTGGTTCATCTTGACTTAGAGCAGGGTTGCTTTTTGTAAGCGTAAACCTTTTGCTGTGAGTCGGGTAATGGTGTGTTTAAGCTGCTGGGGCAGCTCTAGTGTGTGTATTAGCTCATCAAAACCTAAGGTAAGAGCAAAATCTTTGGGCATTTTAACATTGTCACTTACCAGTAAGCACTGATCTTCTAATCTTAGTAGTGGTTTTATCTGGCGAACAACAAGCTGTGGTATGTAGCCATCGTGTTCAAACAATACAACCAAATTTATAACCTTCTTATCTGCTTGAGCTGGCTGTAGTGATGAGAGCTCGCTGATGTTCTTAATTTGTATAATATTAATTGGCCAAGACTGTAATAAGCTTAATAGCTTTTGGCAAGCAATTGAATCATTCCCCATGATAAACAACTGGCAAGCGTAAATAAGGTCATTGTCAGGTAGGCGGCTTTGAATTCGGTATCTAGCAGGAAAATGTATATTAAGGCGTCTTTGCTGTTTATCGCCCGAAATGCTCATTTTTCCATGCATGCTGCTTAGTAAATATTCCACATAACCTAGGCCAAGATTAAGTAGATGGTCCTGTAGTTGGGTGAAGCGTCTTGGTAAAGGGGAGATGCTGATATCTAAATGACTTAGGTTGTCTCTGTTATCATCCAATTTTTTTAAGGTGATAGTTAATGCCTTATCTCCATAATGCTTTAGTTCTAACAATAATGTTAAGAGTAAATGTTGGATCTTTTTACCTTGGTCAATTTGCTCGTAGGCTTGAGTATTAGCTGTATTAATCTCAACTAAGACACCGTCTTGATCTATTTCATGGAATAAATTGAGTGTCTCATCAATTAGAGTATCAATGTCAGCAAAGTCACTTGATGTATCTTTGAGGTTGGTGTTCATTTGCCCAAGGTTATCTAACCTTTCTAGCATGTTCTCTAAATTGCGGTTCGCAAGTAAGGCGGTATCTTTGTTATCTGATGATAAGTCAGTATTGAGTTTGTCCTTTTCGTTAAAGGCTCCACTGATAATATTGGTCTGGCGGCGCATTCTTGAGGCCAAGTCATTCACAAAGTCGAATAACTGAGAGTCATGAAAATTGCTTTTTTCAATGCGGCTGCCATTGAGTGAGTTGAGCTTTAGTAGCATGGCAACAAAGTGAATTAAGCCCTCTAATATAACCGTGACCATTAATCCCCAAATAAAGAAGGTAGGGCTAGCAAGAATGCCATACATGGTTAGTATCCAAAAACTATGGCCAATAAAGAGCAAGAGGCGAGCGGCTAAGTAATAGCCTGAATATGGAATGTGCTTGAAGCTAGCGATAATACTTAAAATGGTTAAGCTGGTTACTGTTGTCACCGTCGCTGTTGATAAGAGGAAGATACTAAACCTATCTGGTGCCAAGCTATAGAGTAGAGCGAGAGCGCCATTTGTTATGCCTAAGGCAACTAAAAATTTATCAATTTTCGGTAAGGTGTTTTTACTATCAAGGTAATAACGAGAGAAAAATACCAAAGCCATCGCTGAGAAGAGTGCTGCAAAATTATAGCTTCGTATTTGAATGCCAATACTATTGGGGAAAAGCTGGATCAGGTAGCCATGTAAAGAGAGATGTAAGATAATCATCCCCGCCAGTAACATGCTGTAAAATAGATACATGGGGTTACGGGAAAAGGAAAAGAATAAAATATTTGCCGCCATTAGTAATACGATAATACCAATTAAGATTCCGGTAATTAAGGACTCAACCTGAAAGTCACTGGCGATATCATTGAGTGGTAAAATGTCAATTTGAGCATTAATGGGTGTACTGGAAGCCAGCTTAATATACACATTAGTAATAGGTGGGTTTCGGGTAGGAAACGGTACTAAATAGTGAGGATGGTTAAGTGGTCTATTACTATAAGGGCGTAACTCCCCCAGTTCTGCAATGGGAAAAGCTATGCTTAGATGGGGCATATAGATATCGAGAATTTGCAGTCTAGGCGCTTGGACTTGAAGTGCGAGACTGTTTTGTTCAGTTAGGTGTATTGCAAGTTTGGCTCGAATCCAAATGTTGCCTTCATTGAGGCCGAATTGCATAAAGCTTTTATTGATAGGTAAAAATTGTGAGCTATATTTCTCATTCATGAGTTGAGCGAGATTTAATTGGCCAGAAGGGTCATGCAGGTAATCACCTACTAAACCAATATCAACACGGGAATTACGGTTATCTAACAAGCTGACTTCAAATTGCGCAAATGCCTGATTTGATAAAAACAAAAGAAATACAATGCAGAGTCGAATGATCACTGTGTTAGTCCATGAACAAGAGTTGTCAAAGCCATATTATTAACTAGATAGGGGATTAAATGCTATATCCGATTTTGCTTGAGTATTATTTATATTTTTGTTTTGCCTTACTGGCGATTACTTGGTTTACCCGTGCTACAAAGCCGTCACTGAGAACAAATTTATTATACGGGTATGGTTTGCTTTCCGCGCTAGGCTTTTTATTAGCGCTTGATTGGATGGGAGGCGTTATTTTTGGCTTGATACTATTGGAATTAGGTCGATTGTTAAGACGTTGGTTAGATAAAAAAGCTGAGCAACTTAAGAGGTAGTAGGGTTTAGTCAAGATATAAAAAAACCGTGACTTTGAGGTCACGGTTTTTTTGTGCTTAATTAAGCTATGAACGCTTTTTCAAACTAGTTTGATTGTTCGCGCTTAATTGCTCTGTGAGCAATGTCTGTTCTAAAGTAAACCTTATCCCAGCTTACTTTGTTTACAACATCATAAGCGGCAGCCTGTGCTTGTGAAACAGTATCACCTAGAGAAACTGCACATAGAACACGGCCACCATTAGTCACAACATTACCATCTTGTTGGCGTGTGCCAGCGTGGAATATTTTTTGATGGCTAGGAAGCTGTGCATCGTGACCAGAAATAGTATCACCTTTAGCGTAAGCTTCAGGGTAACCACCGGCAGCAAGTACTACGCCTACGCTGGCTCTAGGGTCCCAATCAGCAGAAACTTGATCTAGTTTGCCATTGATAGCGGCTAAACAAAGCTCAGTTAGGTTGGAACGTAAACGCATTAAAATAGGTTGTGTTTCTGGATCACCAAAACGGCAATTGTATTCAAGTGTTTTTGGTGTGCCATCAGCGGCAACCATTACGCCTGCGTACAAGAAACCACGGTAGCGATTGCCTTCGGCATTCATGCCTTTTACGGTTGGCATAATGACTTCGTTCATGATGCGATCATGAATTTCAGGGGTAACAACAGGGGCTGGAGAATACGCACCCATGCCGCCAGTGTTTGGACCAAGGTCGCCATTATCACGTGCTTTATGGTCTTGGCTAGAGGCAAGAGGTAGAACCGTTTCGCCATCTACCATGCAGATAAAGCTGGCTTCTTCGCCGGTTAAAAACTCTTCAATAACGACACGACTACCAGCATCGCCAAAGCTGTTGCCCTGTAGCATGTCTTCAACCGCAGCGATCGCTTCAGCTTCTGTTTGCGCTAAGATAACACCTTTACCTGCTGCTAAACCGTCGGCTTTAACAACAATTGGTGCACCCTGTTGCTTGATATAAGCGACAGCTTCGTCAATTTGAGTAAAGTTGCCATAAGCTGCAGTCGGAATGTTGTGACGTGCTAAGAAGTCTTTGGTAAAGGCTTTTGAGCCTTCAAGCTGTGCTGCTGCCGCTGTCGGGCCAAAAATAGCCAAGCCAGCTTTTTCAAATGCATCGACTACGCCAATAACAAGTGGTGCTTCAGGGCCAACAATCGTAAGGTCAATTTTGTTTTCTAATGCAAAAGCAACCAATGCGTCAGTGTCAGTAACACCAATATCAACATTTTCTACTTTGTTTTCTAGTGCTGTGCCAGCGTTTCCAGGAGCAACAAACACTTTAGTGATGTCTTTTGCTTCTGCGACTTTCCAAGCCAGAGCGTGTTCGCGACCGCCATTACCAATAACTAATACTTGCATGGAATTTCTCCTTGAGTTTGCAGATGGTGCTTTACACCACCTGCTATCACAATGTTAATTAATTTTGTTTGGCTTAGTGGCGGAAGTGACGCATGCCAGTAAAGACCATCGCCATGCCAGCTTCATCTGCTGCAGCTATAACTTCTTCATCACGCATAGAGCCACCTGGTTGGATAACTGCAGAAATACCTGCGGCAGCGGCAGCATCAATACCGTCACGGAAAGGGAAGAAGGCATCAGATGCCATCACAGAACCTTCAACTTGTAGATTTTCGTCAGCCGCTTTAATGCCTGCAATTTTAGCGCTATAAACGCGACTCATTTGGCCTGCGCCCACACCAATTGTTTGGCCTGCTTTAGCGTAAACAATGGCGTTGGATTTAACAAACTTAGCAACTTTCCAAGCAAATAAAAGATCATTTAGTTCTGTTTCACTTGGCTGGCGTTTAGAAACGACTTTAAGGTCTGCTAGTGTGATGTTGCCATCGTCACGATCTTGAACCAATAAACCGCCATTAACACGCTTGTAATCAAGTGCAGCTGGTTTATCAGCTTGCCATTGACCACAGCTAAGAAGGCGAACATTTTGTTTCGCACTAACGATTTCAGCGGCTTCAGCGCTGACACTAGGGGCAATGATTACTTCAACGAATTGGCGATCTACAATGGCTTTTGCAGTTTCTGCATCCAACTCTTGGTTGAAAGCAATGATGCCGCCAAAAGCAGAGGTAGGATCCGTTGCAAAAGCTTTGTCATACGCTGCTAGTTGGCTTTCAGCAGTAGCGACGCCACATGGGTTGGCGTGCTTAACGATAACGCAAGCTGGTGTTGTAAAGCTTTTTACGCACTCAAGTGCTGCATCAGTATCGGCGATGTTGTTGTAAGACAGTGCCTTGCCTTGAATTTGTTTTGCTGTGCTAATAGACGCTTCTTGTGGATTAGCTTCAACATAGAAAGCGGCTTTTTGATGAGGGTTCTCGCCGTAACGCATTTCTTCTTGCTTGTTGAATTGCAAGTTGAAAGTACGAGCAAAGTCTTCGCTGCCACCAGATACTTTTTTGCCTAAGAAGTTAGCAATGGCGCCATCATAATGAGAGGTATGCTCAAATGCTTGTACAGCTAGGTCAAAGCGTTGTTCGTAACTAAGGCCGCCATTTTCTTTTAGGCTAGTAAGAATGCCTTCATAGTCATTCGGATTAACAACGATAGCAACGTCTTTATGGTTTTTAGCCGCAGAGCGAACCATGGTTGGACCACCAATGTCGATGTTCTCTATTGCCATAGGTAAATCACAATCAGGACGTTCAATAGTCGCCTCAAAAGGATATAGGTTCACAATCACCATATCGATTTCATCAATGCCATGCTCTGACATGATGTTTTTATCAAGATCACGGCGACCAAGAATACCGCCATGAATCTTAGGGTGTAAGGTTTTTACACGGCCGTCCATCATTTCAGGGAAGCCTGTGTAATCAGACACTTCGGTCGCTTTAACATTTGATTCTGTTAAAAGTTTGAAAGTGCCGCCAGTAGACAGAATTTCAACGCCTTGGGCAACAAGTTGCTCAGCAAAAGCAACAATGCCTGATTTGTCGGAAACACTGATTAGTGCGCGTTTAATCGGAGTAACTGGGTTTTGATTTGCCATCGTGGATTTCTCAATTATTTATTTAGCCAAAGAACGGGGTAGAAAAACAAAAAAAGGGCGTCGAAAACGCCCTTTTTTGGAAACTATAACATGCCATACTGCTTTAGTTTTTTGCGCAGCGTACCTCGGTTTAAGCCAAGAATAGCAGACGCTTTAGTCTGATTATCTTTCGTGAAGCTCATCACTGACTCTAGTAAAGGTGCTTCTACCTCTGCTAGTACTAACTGATATAAGTCAGTAATGGGTTGCCCATCAAGATGAGCAAAATAATTCTGTAACGCTCTATCGACATTGTCACGCAGTGTATGTGACTGTTCAGAAGAGGTTGATTGAAACGATTGAGTGTTAATTTGTTCTACCACTGAAAAACCTTTTAGTTTAAAGCTAACCAATTTCTAGCAAACAAAGCAAAAATGGGTGACGCTACTTTTGCTTTATCGACTATGTGCAAATTCTGTAGGACTATTGACCGACAAAAAAATCTTCTAATTTATCAAGCTGTTCACTCGTATTATCAATACGGTTAAAAACAGCTCTAAATGTGCTCTGATCCGATAAAGTACGTAGATACCAACCCACATGCTTTCTCGCAATCCGAACACCTAAATAATCGCCATAAAATTGATGGAGTGCTGCTACGTGTGAAAGTACCAGTTGTTTTACTTCATCTAAAGTTGGCGCTGCAAGTTCTTCATTGTGTTCTAAAAAGTGTGCGACTTCTCGAAAAATCCAAGGTCTGCCTTGAGCTGCGCGTCCAATCATGATGCCATCAGCACCAGTATAATCTTTCACGAATTTTGCTTTATGGGCATCATTAATGTCACCGTTAGCAAAAACAGGAATTGAGAGAGCCTGTTTGATTTCTGCTATGGTGTCATACTCAGCATTACCTTGAAATTTACATGCTCGAGTGCGGCCATGTACTGCTAGGGCTTGGATGCCTATATCTTCTGCCATTCTAGCAATGCGTAAACCATTTTTTTGATCTTCACTCCAGCCAGTACGAATTTTCAACGTCACTGGTGCATCGACACTTTCTACTACCGCTTCCAGTATGTCACGGATTAAAGCTTCGTCTTTTAATAGAGCAGAACCTGCTGCTTTATTACATACTTTTTTGGCTGGACACCCCATATTAATATCAATAATCTGGGCGCCAAACTCAATGTTTTGACGAGCTGCCTGTGCCATCATGTCAGCATCTCCGCCAGCAATTTGAACTGACCTTGGTGAGACTTCTGCATCATGTACGAGGCGATTACGGCTTTTGTTGGTGTTCCATAATCTCACATCAGATGTAACCATTTCAGATACCACTAGACCGGCACCTTGTTGATGACAAAGGCGACGAAAAGGGATATCCGTAATGCCAGCCATAGGGGCAAGAATTACAGGTGATGAAATAGAATAAGGACCGATAGCGAAAGCCATGATATTCCTGTTTACTGGTACGGTATTGTTAAAGATCAGTTACAGCGTCGAGCGGGCGTGAATAATACCTATGCCAAGGGTATTTTTGAAGTCTTGACATGCATAAAATTGACTGTTTTTTGTGCTTTTTCGATTATTAGTTTAAAAAGTCTATTAAAACAATTAGCTCGAGTCAGGCGTTAATTTTAGTCTTGTTTTAATTGCGCTGAATATAAAGGGTGATTAGCGCGTCAGCTTGAGCGCAAGATGGGAGGAGAATAATATTAGTTTTATCTGATGTTAGGGGTTTTGCTTTGTCATTCCCTCTTAAATAGATAAGAGGGAGGCGCTGATTCTAATAAGAACGCGTTTCTGCACGATATACTTTTAGCTTATGAGTAACCGCTGTTGCACCTGGATCTGCAATTGGAATAACCAGATGAATAGGGGTTTTCGGCGGCATATAGGTAATGTCTAAAAAGTCTTTATCGAGAAAGTCTTTTTGAGAGAAAAGTCGAGCGGCAACTGGGCTGCCATTTAAGTCGTAAAACTCCATGGCTATCTTAGGCATAGGTTGTGAGAAATTGCTGTGGTTTGTCATGATCGCATTAACTACTAATGCATTTTCTTTGGTTGGATGGCTTTGTACTCTGACATGTTGGATATCAATGGCTTTCACATCCTCAAATATAGGTAGCACACAGCCATAATAAGAGCAGACAATATTATAGATAGGTCGAAAAGAAGCTGAGCGGCTGCCAGTCTCGTAATTAACAACGATTAATTGCACTGCGCTAATAATGATTAAAGCAAAACAAGCAAGCACCCAACGCCACGTATGCTTTGGTTTGCTTTCACCGTTATCCTCCGGATCATCCATTAGTTCCCCTAAGTTGTGGGATACATCATGGTTAAATTGTAGGCCTTGATTGCTGTTGCTGCCTTCTTGTTGAGAAACAGACTGAGCAAGCTCTTGAAGTGCTTGCATATATTCTGGTTCAGCCGCAGGTTTTGTGGGGCTTTCACTTGTGTTGACTGTTTGTTTGCTTGAGGCTGTAGTTTGTGGCTTTTGTGGACTGGTTAAGGTTTTAGCATCAAGGAAGAAGTCATCATCATCCATGCTTAATGTAGATTTAACCTGTGTGCTGGTTTTGCTTTTTGCTTGATTGGATTTTGCTTGGCTTTGGGCTGCTTCAAGTTCTGCAAGTTCAAGCTCCCATGGCGCAGGTTCTTTTTCGGCTTTTAAAACCTTAGCGTTAACTTTGCGTGTTTTGTCTTCTGATGGCTGCTCGGATGCCGAGTCAGAGGTTTTGTTACTGTTATCAGGTGTTTCTAAGTCATCATCAGAGATGAGAGTGTTTAACCAATCAGGGTTAACTATGTCGTCATCATCCGCAGCGGTAAATAAGTTTGGACTATGGCCTTTAGGTGCCGCTTCTTTAGGTGCTGCTTCTTTCGGTTTTGCTTTTGTCGTTTTTTTACTTTTTGTTTTGTTGTTAGCCGTTGGCGTTTTGTCTGATGCTGATGCTGAACTATCCAATGTTTGTGTAGCATGGGATTGTGCTTCAAAGATGTGGAAGCACTGACCACAACGTACTTTACCTTTTGCCATAGTCAGTACATCAGCACTTACTCGAAAAGCGGTGGAGCATTTTGGGCATTGGGTAATCATACTGTCTGGCATAATAAAGCGATTCGTCTACTCGATTAAAATAATAAAAAGTTTTGCCTAAAAATAAAGGGATGGCTTATTTGGGCAAAAACTATGTCAACAAAAGCCTTTCTTTTATATTGCTTATCATCTTGAGTATGGTAAGCAATAGTGTCTTGTTAAGCGTTCTTGGTTGCGACAATGCGGATCCAATCTTCTTTTTCAACGACTGATTCAATTGTAAACCAAGGGCTGTAAGCATCAATCACTTCTTGGGCTTGGTTTGATAAAATGCCTGAAAGAGCTAGTTGGCCACCCGTAGCAACAAGTGCTGAAATAGTGTCAGCAAGTTGGGCTAATGGGCCAGCTAGAATATTTGCTACAACAATCTCTGCTTGAAGGTCACTTTCATAAGGTGGCAGTTTTACCTCAATGCGTTTCGCATCAATCTTGTTGCGTTCAGCATTATCTTGAGTGGCTTGAACAGCTTGAGGGTCAATATCAATACCGACCATATTGCTCGCCCCTAGTAACAGGCCAGCTATACCTAAAATTCCTGAGCCGCAGCCATAATCTATAATGGTTTTATTATGGCAATCTAGGCTATCTAACCATTCAAGGCAAAGTGCTGTTGTTGGGTGTGTGCCTGTACCAAAAGCTAAGCCTGGGTCTAACATAAGGTTAACGGCTTCTGGGTCAGGAATCTCTCGCCAGCTTGGGCATACCCATAAACGTTCACCAAACTGAATAGGGTGGTAGCTATCCATCCACTCACGTTCCCAGTCCTTATCCTCTAAAATTTCGATTTTAGTCGCTAAATCTGTTTTAAGCTCGGTTGCTTTTTCATCGATCAGAGGGCGAATTTGTTCTACATCAGCATCCGCTTCAAAGAGGCCGGTAACACGTGTGTGGTTCCAAAGCGGTGTTGTGTTTAATTCTGGCTCATAAACAGGGTCATCATTTACATCTTCAAATGTAACAACCATAGCGCCACAGCCGAGCAAAAGATCTTCTAATTCTGGTACTTGTTCTGGCGTGCTCTGAACGCGGATTTGAAGCCAAGGCATATAGTGTTTTCCTGTTTGTTATGCTTGTTAGGTGAAATATCAACCTAATGGTTTTGTTGATCAAGCGGTATAGCATTATCAACTTCCTGTTTAATCACATAATAAAAGAACAGAAAGAGTGCGTATATTGATTTTGTTTAAATAAAGCTGCTTGATAAACATGATTACGGCTCGAACTATCTATGATAGTCGAGCCGTATTCTTAGCTTAACCTTTACTCAAAATGAAGTGTAGTAAAAGTTTATAGACCTAGTTTCTTCTCAAGGTAGTGAATGTTAACACCACCTTCGATAAAGCTTGGGTCTGTCGCTAGTTCTTTTTGCAGTTCAATGTTTGTTCTGATGCCATCGATGAAGGTTTCATCTAGTGCATTAGATAAACGTTTGAGTGCTGTTCTTCTATCATCAGCATGACAGATGATTTTACCTATCATGGAGTCATAGGTAGGAGGTACTGAGTAGCCACTGTAAATGTGAGAGTCAACACGAACACCCATGCCACCAGGAGCATGGAAGTAATTGATCTTACCTGGACTAGGCATGAAGGTTTTAGAGTCTTCCGCATTAATACGAGACTCAACCGCATGGCCATTTAGTACAACATCTTCTTGTTTGATAGAAAGTTTTAAGCCACTTGCTATGCGAAGCTGTTCTTTAACGATGTCAACACCTGTAACCATTTCAGTAACTGGGTGCTCTACCTGAACACGAGTGTTCATTTCGATAAAGTAGAAGCGGCCATCTTCATATAAGAATTCAAATGTACCTGCACCGCGGTAGTTGATCTCAATACAAGCGTCAACACAAGCTTGTAAGCAGGCTGCACGTGAAGCTGGATCAAGATGAGGCGCTGGCGCTTCTTCTAATACTTTTTGGTGACGACGTTGCAAAGAGCAATCACGGTCATAAAGATGAACTGCATTGCCTTGGCCATCTGCCAGAACCTGTACTTCAACGTGGCGAGGGTTTGTAAGGAATTTCTCCATATAAACCGTGCTATCACCAAAGTAAGAACCCGCTTCCGATTGAGTAATACTGATAGATTTAAGCAGGCTAGCTTCATCATGTACAACACGCATACCACGACCACCACCACCGGCAGCCGCTTTTACGATAACTGGGTAGCCAATTTCTAGCGCAATACGCTTACATTCGCTTTCGTCTGTTGGTACTGGGCCGTTAGAGCCAGGAACAGTCGGAACACCTGCTTTACGCATAGCAACAATGGCAGAAACCTTGTCACCCATAAGGCGAATGGTTTCAGCTTTTGGGCCAATGAAAGCGAAGCCAGAGTTTTCAACTTGCTCTGCAAAGTCAGCGTTTTCAGCTAAAAAGCCGTAGCCTGGGTGAATAGCTGTACTGTTTGTTACTTCAGCAGCACTAATGATAGCTGGAATGTTTAGATAGCTTTGTGCTGATGGGTTTGGACCGATACAGATTGACTCATCAGCCAAACGAACGTGCAGCAAATCGCTGTCAATTTTAGAGTGGACAGCCACTGTTTTGATACCGAGTTCTTTACATGCACGTAAAATACGCAATGCAATTTCACCACGGTTAGCAATCAAGACTTTATCAAGCATGATAGGACCTATTGAAGTAATTAAACGATAGTTACAAGCGGTTGGTCGAATTCAACTGCTTCGCCGTCTTCAACAAGGATGGCACCGATAGTACCTGACTTGTCAGCTTCGATTTGGTTCATCATTTTCATTGCTTCAACGATACAAATAGTATCACCAGCATTTACTTTTTGGCCAACTTCAACAAAAGCTTTAGAGCCTGGCGCTGGAGATCTGTAGTGAGTACCAACCATAGGAGATTTAACGGCATGGCCTGATACTTCTGGTGCTGCTGCTGGAGCGATTGTAGCAGGTGCCGCCGCTGGGGCAGGTGCTGCTGCAGCTGGAGCCGCAACAGGTGCAGCTGGAGCCGCAACAGGTGCTGGTGCAGCGTAAGCTACAGGTGTTGCACCACCACGGCTGATGCGTACTGCTTCTTCGCCTTCTTTAATTTCGATTTCGTATACATTGGATTCTTCCAATAGTTCGATCAATTTTTTGATTTTACGAATGTCCATGTTTGGTCTCTTCTGTCTGTGTTTATTTTTCCAAAAAGTCTAAGCCTTTTGGTGTTAATTATGAGCGCGAACGCTAGCCATGCTTATCCTGAGTGCAATAAGTCATAGCGAAATCTAGTGCATATTCATACCCTTTGGTGCCAAGGCCACAAATGACTGCTTTAGCGACATCATTAAAATAAGAGTGATGTCTAAAAGGTTCTCGGGCATGAACATTAGAAAGGTGAACTTCTATAAAAGGTGTATCAATCGCTAAAATAGCATCACGAATGGCGACACTGGTGTGGGTAAAGGCAGCAGGGTTAATAATGATAAAGTCTACGGCCCCGCGAGCATCATGGATTCGATTAATGATGTCGTGTTCAGCGTTGGATTGCATAAAGTCCAACGAGTGTCCCGCATTTTGAGCTTGTTGAGTCAGTGTTTTTTCTACGTCAGCTAGTGTTGTTGATCCGTAAATCTCTGGTTCACGAGTACCTAACAAATTTAGGTTAGGACCATTTAGCACTAAAAATGACGCCATACACTTTTCCCTTAATTGATAATTGACGTGAAATTATCGTTAAAAAGCAGGAATTTGTCTAGTTCTTCGGGAAAAAACACATAATTTGTTTTTCTTGTTTGCTTTTTGTTCTTTAGTAAACTCTTTGCTTGGTTTTTGCGTTACTGATTTTGCTTCAAGCTATAATTTAGTCGATCTACGACTTCTTTCTTGCTTGGTTCACCAACCAAGGCTATGTCTTTTAAATGCTTACCTGTGTCAGTGAAAAACAAAACACTTGGAGGCCCATATAAAGAAAAAGCTTGAAGAAGCGCTTTGTTATCGGCTGAGTTGTCTGTGACATCCGCTCTGACTAGGGTGAATTGATTTAGTAGAGGGACAACATCTGGTGCTAAAAATATTTCTTCTTCCATGACTATGCAGCTAATACACCAGTCGGCGTAAAAGTCGAGCAGGATAGGCTTACCTTTTGGGTTATTGGCAATAATTTTGTTTAATTCTTCAAGAGAATAAATGTCGGTAAAGTCTAATTCTTTAGCGTCTGCTTTAGTGATTGTTTGATTCAAGGTTAAATGGTGCAGTGGTGCTAAAGCGTTTCTACCTCCTGATGCTCCACCAATAGCTTGTATTAGCGCTATCATAAGCGTGATGATACCTAGGCCTAAGCGTAAAACATTGTGTTTGTTAAGCTGGTAGCGCATGAGAAAATAAGCACCCAAAAAAGCAAAGAAAACACTCCATAGAATTAATTCGTAATGGCCTAGGTTTAGGCGACTAACCAACCAGATTGCTACACCTAATAGTGCAAAACCCATGAGAGCTTTAATATCATTTAGCCATTCGCCTGCACGAGGTAAAATTTTGCGTCCAAAAAGTGCAACCAATAATAAAGGTGTAGCCATCCCCAGCGCTAATACAAACATAAGTCCTGCACCGTAAAGAGGGTCTGCTTGAGCGCTGACATATAAAATAATCCCGGCTAAAGGTGCAGATACGCAGGGCGACACGATTAACGTTGCGACGATACCTGTGATGATGACACTGATGCTTTTGTGTTTGCCGTTACTATTGCCTAGATTCTCTAATTTGTTCTGTAAGCTGGAAGGGAGCTTTAAGTCAAAAATACCGAACATGGCAAGTGATAATAAGACAAAGATACTCGCGCTAATCATGAGTACTATCGGGCTTTGTAAATAAGCTTGGATATTGTATTTGGTACCAAAAAAGCCAGCAATTGCACCTAACGCCGCATAGGTAGATGCCATGGCAAGAATATATAAAAGGGTATAATAAACACCTTGCCAAGGTTTTTTCTGCGAGCCAACGACAATGGCAGAAACAATAGGCACCATAGGTAAAACACAAGGTGTTAATGAGAGAAGAAGGCCTAAACCAAAGAGAGTCATTATAATAGTAAGACTGCTACCGCTTTGAATCAGATTGATAATTTCGCTAGTTTGAGAGGGTGCAGGCAGAGCCGGGTCTAGACTCAAGACTGGGGAGATAGAGGGTGTTGCTTGACTGTTTGTAACTGTTACTTCAATAGGTAAGGATTGAGGAGGATAGCAAAGTCCTTTATCCGCACAACCTTGATACTTAACTTGCGTTTTAATTAATGTGCCTGCAGGTAAATTTTCATCGTAAACAAGCGTCGCTTTGAATTTGTCTCGATAAACTATCACATCGCCAAAATAAGGATCAGTTTTATCTAAGCCTTGTGAAAAAGGTTCGAAGCGAATTTGACTATTTAATTCACTTTGATCAACTAGTTTAAATTGGTGCTGATAAAGGTAGTAGCCATCAGCAATGTCCCACATCACCTCAACTTGGTTATTCTCCTTTGGACTAAAACTAAACTGAAAAGCTTCTTGTACGGGTAAAAATTCATTTTTTGAATTAAATGGAAGTTTTAAATCCAATGCGTGCAATGATGCACTGGTTAAGAATAAAATAAGCAGGGTAAGGTATCGCATAAAATCCATCTGTATAGTGATGCTAAAATCTGAAACGGGCTAATGTTAACGTGTCAGACACGTGATTGTGAAATTAGTTGCCAATAATATGACTTTTTATGAAAGTTAGGGGGAGAGACGTTTGAAATCATTGCTGGCGGTATTTTTAGTTTTATTATTGAGTGCTTGCCAATCTGTTTCAACCACACAAGCAAATGCAGCACAAAATAATGCTTCTGAGGCTATTGTGTCCGAAGATGTTAGTGATAATTCAGGCTTTATCACTAATGTTAGTTTGAAGCAGGCTGTAGATGTTGAGCAAATAGATAGTCTAATGCAGCTGGAAAAAGTGGGTGAAGAGGTTGCAGTAGTCGAGAAACCGAAAGTTATCGCAACTAAACTAGATGAAGCACCTGTCTCGATAGACCCTATAACCCTAAGCTTATTAGAAAGAGGTGAAACAGCATTAGCGCAACAAAAGCTACTTACACCAGAAGAAGATAACGCTAACCTTTATTTTCAGGCCGCTTTAGGTCGAGAACCTGATAACCTTGCAGCTCAAACTGGGATTAAAGAGATTGTCCGTTATTACACAGCTTGGGCATTGGATAAGGCTAAGCAGGGGCAAACGAGAAATGCCAATAAATATCTTGCCGCGGCAAGTTTTGTAGATGAGGCTAACCCTTTAATAAAGCAAACAAAGCAAGAGATTAAGGATTGGCGCGCAGGTATAAAAAGGACATCAAAAACGACTAAAAATGATCAGAAACAGTCAAAAAGTTTGCAAACTAAATTTTATTTGCCGCAGAACTTGTTTAGTTTGCCTGAAGCGCTTGTAATTCAAAAGTTACAACCAATTATTGATAGAATTGAAAAAGATCAACTTAATATCGAGATCTTTTGGCCGAATGATAAAGAGGCGAGATTGCTTTATCGCATTATCAATAGCCGTACGGAAGATTTTCGTGTGCGAGGAATGATATATCGTCGTGCACAACATATGATTGAAGTTAAACAAGGTTAAGGTGTATTTAACATGATGAAATTCGCAGATAAGTTGTCTTTTTTGCAGGGAGCTGGACGACTGTCTAGTGTGGGGAAGTGGGTCGCCATACTTGTGGGTGTTTTGTGTCTTGTATGGACTGCTCTCGGTATTTATTGGAGTAATGAGCCTGATCAGTTCGATGTTGTGTCAGCGGCAAAACAGCAAGCGGAGCAAAGAGGCTATCTTAATAACAGTAAAAAGCTTGTGGTGGGTTATACCACAACAAATACCTTGTATACCTTGGTTGATACTTTGCTTGAAAAACCGGGTGGCTTTTTAAGTAATGACATCACTCCGCCCGGTGTTTTTATTGATAATATTCCTGCTTGGGAGTTTGGTGTTCTGGTACAAGTACGTGACTTGTCTCGTGCATTACGTAAAGATTTTAGTCGTTCTCAATCTCAGTCTACAGAGGACCAAAACCTCAAAATTGTAGAGCCGCAATTTAACTTTGATCACAATAGCTGGGCGCTTCCTTCTAGTGAAAGTGAATATCAGCGTGGTAATGAAGAGTTGTTAAAGTATCTGGATAGACTAGCAGTACGTGGTGAAGGCGGTGCTCAGTTTTATGCTCGTTCTGATAATTTACAAAACTGGTTGCAAGATGTTGAGACGCGTTTAGGAAGTTTATCTCAACGTTTATCTGCCAGTGTTGCTCAGACACGTGAAAATACAGATTTAGCTGGTGATGCCAATGCACAACAATCTACCCAAGAAATGACTCAGCAAAAAGTAAAAACACCTTGGCTTAAAATTGATGATGTATTTTATGAGGCAAGAGGTGCGAGTTGGGCACTGATTCATATGTTGAGAGCCGTTGAGGTTGACTTTGTCTTTACTCTGCAAGACAAGAATGCCCTTGTAAGTCTTCGTCAGATTATTCGTGAGCTAGAGGCAAGCCAGGCAACTGTTTGGTCGCCAATGATATTGAATGGTAGTGGTTTTGGGATGCTAGCGAACCACTCACTGGTAATGGCATCTTATATCTCACGTGCTAATGCTGCCATCATTGATCTTCGTCGTTTGTTAGAGCAAGGCTAGTTGTGAACCTATCTCAGCAGGGGCATATTCGACTCGCCGAGTTGGAAGATGCCTCTGCTATCTTATCTATCTACAATCAGGCAATTGAAACTGGATTTGCTACTGGGCATTTGACACCTATTCAGCTTTTAGATGTTCTTGATTGGTTAGAAGCTGGGCATCTAGAGCGTCCTTTTTGGGTGTTTGAGTACGAAAATACTGTGCTTGGCTGGGCAAATGTAGATGATTTTCACGGATTACCTACCTTTTCAGATTGTGTTGAAGTGGGTGTTTATGTCTGCCCTGACAATCATAGGCGAGGAATAGGTAAAGCCTTATTAAAAAGGCTAGAAAAAGATATGACGTTATTAGGCGTTTCTCACCTTATGGCATTTGTTTTTCAACAAAATAAATCCAGCTTAGCTTTGTTTAATTTACACGGCTTTGAAGAGTGGGGCTTATTGCCCAAAGCGGCTAAAGTTGCGAGTCAGCAATTCGATATTTGCCTTTTGGGTAAGTATCTAGATGTTGAGAATTTAGAGAGCTAAACGAGATAGTCTGTTATTTTTAAAAAAGGGCCTGTGGCCCTTTTTTTGTACTGATTAAATGAGAGTAATGAATGGGTTGGCTACATAGGTTCAAATACAGAGCCAAGGCTAGGTACAAAGAGTTTGTTATAAAGTCGACTGGCATAATCATCAGTCATAGATGCCATGTAATCACAGATAATTCTATGGCCATTCTGGCTTTGCTTTTCGGCTTCTAGCCATTCAACCGCAAGATCTTGTGGCAAGAGTCTTTGCGGATCAGCGCTAAGAGCTTCAAACATTTCAAGCAACATTTGCTGTCCTTTATAAACCAGCATTTGTACCTCTGGTTTAAAAATAATATGTTTCATCTCAAACTCTTTTAATGCGCTAAGTGCTGTTGCTTCGGGGTTAGGGAGTTTAGCTTGGAACTTGAGTAAAGGGTGTTCAAAATCTGAGTTTTCAACTATCTGACAAGAGGTGATGAAATGGCTGACGAGAAAGCCTATAGCATCTTTTCTTAAGTGGCTTTTTCCGCTAAAGAGCTTGTCTCGAATCATTGCAATATTATCAGTAAGAGTGGGGCAGTTTGCTTCTAACAACTTAGGCTCTAAGTGTTGCTGCCACATGCTCAAAGTTACCATGCCAAGCACTATAGCATCTTCAAGGTCATGGACCCCATAAGCAATATCATCTGCAAGGTCCATAATGCTGGTATCAAACCCTGAGTGGCATGACTTTGCGTGCCGACTGCCAGGTAGTTTCTTTACTTGCTTAAAGGTGTCCCTATCTGATTGAGAAAAGGGAGCTAAAATCCAGTCAAGTAAGTCTTTTTCATCATTGTAAACACATTTTGGTGGTGCCCAAAGTTCAGCTTTGAACTGACGGAAAGAAGCTTGCTTGCCCTCATACTTGCCTACGACATCTTGATGAGCCACAGGGTATTTTAAAATGCCTAATAAACTTCGACGGGTAACATCCATACCGTATTCAAGAGAGTAGGAGCCACGTTTTCCTAGAATACGCAAAGATTGGGCGTTACCTTCAAAGCCTCCATGTTCAGTCATGAGATAATTTAGTGCCACTTCTCCACCATGGCCGAAAGGAGGGTGACCAATATCATGACTTAAACAAATGGTTTCTATCAAAGATTCATCAGGTAGCCAGGTCTGAAATTCAGCTTGGCTAGAATTGGCACTTCGTAAGTGGTGTACTAAGCCATTACCAATTTGAGCGACTTCTAAAGAGTGGGTCAACCTAGTACGACTATAGTCATTTTGTCGTATAGCGAGTATTTGGGTTTTTGATTGCAGGCGTCTAAAGGCTGCGCTGTGAATGATTCTCGCCCTATCTCTTTGGTAGGGGGTTCGATAGTCATTATCTCTTGACTCAACCGGACCTGATTGACGTTCTTGCCATACATTGAACATATTCTGCTGTTCAGAATCAGCCACTTTAGGATCTCCTCGCTAAGGATTTAGGCAGTTAGTCTTCATCTTTCACGAAAAGACGATTTAGGTCAATGTTCGTTGTAAATAGAGCTGCCATAATTTGAGCTTATATTTGAAATCTTATGGATGACGCCGTGTTAAACAGCCAACATTTAATTACGTTTAAACTTTTGGTGGAACAAGAAAGTTTTACCCAAACAGCACGTTCACTAGGCATAACTCAACCAGCAGTTAGTCAGCATATTCAAAAGTTAGAGCAAGAGCTTGGACGAGTATTGTTGATTCGTCATGGTCGTAAAATCGAACTGACTGTAGCAGGTAAAACCCTGTATCAGCATGCTCAAGATTTAGAAAAGGAATATCTAGATCTTATGACTCGTTGGCCACAGACTGCTTAGATAAGTGCTCTTGCTCAAGTAGGTTAAGGTATTGCTCAGCTTGTTCTAACTGATTTTCATTAAAGACTTTGATTTGAAGTTTGTTAAGTGCCTCGGCGGTAATGCCTTGGCCAGGTATTTTTGCGCCTGAAAATTGGCCGTTATAAACTTCTTCATTTCCGCAAGAGGGGCTGTTAGCTTTTAAAATGGCAAGCTTAATCTCTTCTTTGACTGCGAGATCACAAGCCAGTTGAGCGCCATGTCTAAATGCTTGGGTAACTGTTTCACCCTCAATGGTCATGACTTCAAGATAATTGCTTGATTCTTTATCTGAGATAATTTCAGCAGCGGCTCTTGGCGTGCTGAGCCCTCCAGCTACTTCAGGGCATACGCTTATAAGGCGTCCTTCTTCCTGCCATTTTTTCCAAATCAGAGAGGGTAAAGCATTGTCTTTGCCATCATAACGCACAGGGTGACCATCAAGGCAGGCACTTACAAGAATTTTGTACATAGGGCTTCTTTGTTATCAAAGCTCTATGATAACACTGCAACTTATAAAGAGAAGCCTATGAAGCTTCTCTTTATAACGTTAGATGTTTTATTGATTGTTTACTGGGATAAGGTTTGAAGCGTGTAGACCACACTCTTTGTGCTCAGATTCTTCCCACCACCAGCGACCTTCTCTTTCATGCTGATTAGGAAGTACCGGGCGGGTACAAGGCTCGCACCCAATGCTGATGTAACCTTTTGCATGTAGCTCGTTGTAAGGTACATCAAACATCTTGATATAGTTCCATACATCTTCAGATGACCAATTGGCAAGAGGGTTAAACTTGTACAAAGGCTTATCTTCTAAGCTAAATGCATCATCAAGTTCCGCGATAGCAAGCTGAGTTCGTGTGCCATGGCTTTGATCTTTTCGCTGGCCTGTGATCCATGCATCAAGTGTATGTAACTTTTTACGTAGAGGGGCGACTTTACGAATACCGCAGCATTCTTTATGGCCGTCATCGAAAAAGCTAAATAATCCCTTTTCACGGGTAAAGGCTTCTAGCTCTTCACGATCAGGGCTTAGGATATCGATTTTAAGGTTATAGTGTTTTCTAACTTGCTCGATAAAGCGATAAGTTTCAGGGTGTAAACGTCCAGTATCAAGTGAAAATACCTGAATGTCTTTTTTTGCCTTTACCGCCATATCAATTAGAACAACATCTTCAGCGCCACTAAAGGAAATAGCAATGTTGTCGAATTCTTTTAATGCGTTGTGAATAATTTTTTGTGCCGCATCTTCCGTGTTTGCTTGAGTAAAAGCATCTAAATCAAATGATGTCATGTATTGTGCCTAAAATGGTTAGCCTCTTTTAGCGCAACCATAGCAAGATGTGACACGCTAATGAAATAAGAAAGCACACTAACCTTATGCTTTCTTGGATTAACTGTGAGAATGATTTTTATTTATCAGAGCTGGGTGCAATTAGTGCTCATTTGTGAGGGCTTGGTATAGGCAATATAGAATACCAGCGGTGACGCCCCATATATGAATATTCTCATAAGTCACTTCAAAAAAGCCTCTTGGTTTGTCAGCGAGTATTCTGTGCTCAAACTTAAAGTTTTTTGGGTTGAGTAAATAATCTAAAGGAACCCAATAGGCTGACTCAACTTCATCATAACAAATCATAATAGGAGTGAGTTTGGTTACTTCAGCAATGACTGGACTCACACAAAAACCTGATGTGGTGAAATAGTCACCTAACTGACCAATAACATTAAAGTTTTGTGGTTTTAGACCCACTTCCTCTTCTGTTTCTCTTAATGCTGTGGCAATAACTGTGGCATCTGTGGCATCCATTTGACCACCCGGGAAGGCAATTTGCCCCGGATGGTTACGCATATGCTTAGCTCTTTGAGTTAATAGTACTTGTAAACCTGCCGTGGGCGAATGCCAGATAGGCAATAGTACAGAGGCTGGTTTAAAGGTTAGATCGTATTCGCTTGGTGCTAATTTCTGATCTGGGTTCTGAACGTCAGGTGTGTAAAATTTACTATCGAGCGCCCGTGAGATCTCTTCGATGCTGGGAGAGATCGCAGGGGAAGCCAAAAATGTTTCTACATCCTTCATAGTATCCCTTAACTTAGAAATTCTGTTTCCAAAGTATGGGTCAAACGCTTCACTTTTGTGAAAGTTTCACGAAATTCTTCTTCGCATTTTGAGTCGGCAACAAGGCCGCCTCCGGCCCAACAGTGTATATTTTCTTTATCAGCAACCAAGCTTCTAATCGTGATGCTCGAATCCATTTGCCCGTTTAAACTGAAGTATGCAATCGATCCACAGTAAACTGAACGCTCGTGTGGCTCCAGCTCATCTATGATTTGCATGGCTCTAATTTTTGGCGCGCCTGTTATTGAGCCACCCGGAAAGCTATGTCTAAACACATTAAAGTGTTTATGCTTTTCTTGGATGCTGCCAGTAATAGTTGAAACAAGATGATGGACATTTGGGTAAGTTTCTAGGGCAAATAGCTTAGGTACTTTAATTGATCCTGTATCACAGGTTCTTCCCATGTCGTTACGTAGCAAATCGACTATCATCAAGTTTTCTGCTTTATCCTTAGTAGAATTTAGCAATTCTTGTGCCAATGCTTCGTCTTCTGCTGGTGTTTTACCTCTAGCTCGTGTGCCTTTTATTGGCTTTGATTCAACTTTACCTTGATCAATTTGCAGGAAACGTTCTGGTGAATGGCTGAGAATGCTACCCAGTTTATCGATTTCCATATAGGCTGAAAACGGCGTAGGGCAGCTTTTTCGTAGACTTTGGTAAGCCTGTAGCGTATCACCAAGGTATTGGCTGCTAAAGCGTTGAGCTAAATTGACCTGATAGCAGTCACCAGCCTGAATATATTGCATGACTTTTTCAAACTTGGTTGCGTACTCATTGGCTTCCATGTTTGATTCAAACTTATGTTTCAGCTCAAACTTTGTCTCTGATTGCCCTGCTAGGTCTAGGCTTGATGTGCTGTTAGCCTCTAGATTGGCTTGCGCCTGTTGAAAACTTTTATGGCGATCTAAGATTTCATTAACTCCCTCTTCCTCACACCAAGGGGTGTACATTAAAAAGGTTTGTTTAGATGCATGTAGACTGATAATTGCCCAGCCATAAAGACCGGCTTGAATGATAGGTAGGTTAACATCATGTGTAACAGTGTTGGGCAAGCTCTCAACAAAGTGGCCGCCATCGTAGCCAAAATAGCCCACAAGGCCGCCAGTGAAAGGGAGCTCTTCGTCTGCTTGTTTTGCCCAGTCAAACTGACATGCTTTATTTATGATGCTTTCAATGCCTTCCATAACAGGTAAGGTGCCATCTAGATCAAATAAGGGCAGGTCACGCCATTCAAGCTGGCATTGTGTGTCATTTAGGTGCGCACTTAGTTTAGCTAAAGGGTCTGCAACTAGAATGTCACATTTTGTATCAGGAAAGTTAGGGTGGTTACTATCTAACAGTATAGGTTGTGGTAGATCTCGATAAAAAGGGTAAAGGTGAAAGAGTTCTTCTAGGTAAGGAAGATTTACAAGCTTAATATCTGTCATAATAATATCGAAACAAGAAAAAACGCTATTGTATCGACTCTCGCTCATCAGTGGTATCACTTGAACGTCATTCACAAAGGAATATTCCCATTGTCCCAAGTTTTTTATCTTAACCTTGCTAATACTAAGCTTGCCTATCGAGTTTATGAAAACCCTAATGTTTCTGCCCAGCGTACCGGTGTCTTTATTCATGGGGCTGGAGTGGGAGGAGAAATTACTTGGCCTGCAATCATGGAACACCTATCAAGTTGGCACAGAATTATCGTGCCTGATTTAAAAGGTATGGGTGATACCTATGCGCATCATCAAGGCGAAGAGGCTGTTTCTATCGATACTCTGACACAAGAAGTGTGGCAGCTAATAGAGCATTTAGAATTAAAGCATTTTGACTTGGTTGGTTATTCATTAGGAGGCCTTGTTTCACTCAAACTTAACCAGTTGCTGGCTCAAGAGCATCAAGCCGGAAAAAAACTAGATTTAACCATTACCAAAATGTGCTTATTAGAGCCTGCAAGTTTAGATAGAGAAGACAATAAAGAATTGCTTGCCTTGAGAGAGAATTATAAAAAAGCCGCTGAAACGATTAGAGAAACGGGTGATGTGGAGCAGGGTATTGCTCACTTTGTTGACAGTGTCGCGCCAAATAGGCGTAAACATCCCATTGCAGAAGCAACGACTCAATCCCGTTTAGCGCACAGGGCAGATGGCTTCTCTTATGCGTTGGATGCAGTAACTGATTATGTTCAGCTTGATACGCATGATTTGAGAGCGGATCTATTAAAACTTGCCCCACCCACCTTATTGCTTGCCGGTGATTTAAGTCATGCTGCTTTAAAGCAGCATTATGACCTACTTGCCCAGCAACATTCTGGCTGGGCTTTTGAAGCTTTATCTGGTTGTGATCATTCTTTACCCTTTCAAAAGCCAAGGCAAATAGCGAAGAAAATGAATAAATGGTTTGCTTCTGAATAAATAGAAAGACCTAAAATTGAGTGAGATCAATAGCTTGATTTGATACTTGCTGTTTCACTTTAGATGTAGATTGACTCATAGTGCTTCTCACTTTAGGGTAAAAAAGCTTCCTTAATAGAAGTGCTTATTTATAAGTCTAGTCGTAATTTAGTAAGACTTATCTTAGTTTTAAAACGTTGGAAACAAGGAGGTTTCCTGTGTCTTTAAAATCTAAGTGCGATATTCAGGCCTTTACTTTAGTTGAGGTCTTAGTCGTACTCGCCATTTTAATTTTGTTAGCAAAGCAGCTTGTTGGCTCAAGTTTACTCGGTTGGTTTAGTCAAACGGATTATGAAAAACTATCATCTGCTCAACAAAGTTTGGCGCGAGGGTTAACCATAGCCCGTCAATATGCTGTGCAAGCTAGGCAGACAATTTCTCTTTGTGCTGGTGATTACCAAGATCAAGAATGTGAAGGAGATTGGTCAAAAGGTTGGTTTATTCAATCTGAGGGTATGATTAAAACTTATCATTTATTTCCTTCAGGCATTTCGATTATCTGGTCTGGTTTTCCTGCTACAAAACAACAAATCGATTTTTATCATACGGGTTATTCTGGTTATCAAAATGGCACTTTTTACTTGTGTCAGTTTGGATTAATGGCGCGAATCGTTGTTAATCAAAGTGGTCGTTTCTACCTGTATCCTGTTAGTGAACTGTCTGAGTCCATTGAGGGATGCAAATGAATCATACTTTCAGAAAGACTTACAAAGTTGATAACTCAAACTCTTCTGGTTGGGTTCTTATAGAAACCTTAATGAGTTTAGCTGTTTTCGCCTTGGTGGTTGGTTTACTGAATCAGCAAAATGAGCATGATTTTGAGCAGCTGACAGAACTCAAACTATCCACTAAAAAATCCTACCGTGAACAGCAGATATTAACCTTGCGCCGACTAAAGCAGGATTATACCTGGCTTGAGGCTAGCCTTGATACTGGCGGTTTTAGTGAGTGTGAAACCTGTACGGATACGTCTTTAGATGCTTGGTTTTTGTATTGGATAGCGCCTATTGGTGTGATTGAATTTTTACCAAGCGAGGAGATATTGGGAGTTTCTGAGTGAAACCTTTGATTTCTGCTAATGCTTTTGCAGGTTATTTGATGTTTGAACTTGCAGTTTCCTTCGCTGTACTTCTGATATTAATGCAATTGTTATTGCCTGTTTTGAGCAATGTAAGACAGCAAACTAATATCAAGCTTCGTTTGTTATCACGAATTGAATTAGAAGCCGCTGTGATAGACCACTTTCAATCTCAGCTTGCGCCAATGTTTTGGCGAGCTTGTGGAAACGCTAGTGACTTAACTTTCACTATTGGAGCTGCTGATCAGACCTTACCAGAGCGTATAGATAATAAATCAGTATTAGCTCAAAGTGATTGGCTTAATGCCACGCATATAGGTACATGCGCGTATCCCGTTGAAGTATCGAATTTATCTCAAACGATTAATTATGGCTGTGAATGGGCAGATGAAATAATTTTTTCAAACTGTGATATGTCTTCTCAAGGTGTTGTAGAGCGGGTAGGTGATATCAGTACCGATGTGAAATTCTATGACTCAGATGTGATAGGTAGAAGTGGTTTTGTGTTATCAAAGCAGGCTTTTATTTGGTATCTGGCACCGGGTAAGTTAGAGGACGCTTTTTGGCACACACCAGAGACTTCTGGTAACTCACTTGAACTCTGGAGCGGTGTTCGTTATTTATCATTTTACCCTTTATTAGATATAGATTCTGATGGCACTTTTGACACCATGACAACTAATTATGGGACTTATTTTGTCTCACAGTTAAAGGGGTTATGGATAGAGTTAATTGTTAAAGAGAAGACTTGTACTCAAGCAGAAAAAGAAATTGAGCAAGAGTTTATGAATTACAGAGGGGAGGTCTGGCGCTTTTTCCCTAAGTGTGAATTTATTATTCGTTTTGTGGTGAGCTAATGCGACAGCCAAAAGTCACTTTCGCTTTTATCAGCTTACCTGTCTTACTTTTATTCCTATTTGTTATTTCGCTTTCATATCAGTTTAATCAAAAGCAATCACAGCAGAGACAATGGCGTTACCAACAAGCACAAGTATTAGAAGAACAGCTCATATGGCGAGCATTTGAATTTCAAATTGTTTCAAATGTGGGGCCTAGTCAAGCAAGCGATTCAACTTGTGCTGGCTTTTGTATTTTAGATATTAGCGATTTGGCGACAGCAGCTTGGCCTAATGTATATGAATATCAGGATGAAAGCTTAGTTTGGATTTTTGAAAAGTATCTAGGTGGCAAGAGTACTTATAGACTCTGTGCTAAAGCTGTATTGCACTCTTTAACTTATTGTTGGTGGTTAACGCAATCTGATGGGCAACTTTACTGGTTCGCAAGTTTACCCATCAATCATTAGAAGTATGAGAGGAAGTTTCCTATTCTCTAATTATTGATCTTCTAAATAGTGTTCTTTACTACAGTAGAATTGATTGTTCCGGCCTTTAACCGCATGACTTCTTGGGGTGTAAACGCCACAGACCTTGCAGGAAATCATTTCCTCTTCAGGTTTACTTTTATTTTCTTTTTTATTTACTTGCTCGCTTCTTTGGTTGATGAGGGCTCGAATATTTCTAAATAGCCACCAGAGAAGAAGAAAAATAAGAGTAAAAACAATTAAGCGTACGATCATCAATATTCCCTTTATTGGGTCTCTAAAACATAACCAAGCTATTCTAACAGACTTGATAGGATAACAAAGCAATGACCTTAAAAGTAGCTATGGCACAAGTTGATATGCTTGTCGGTGATATTCATAAAAATAGTCAAACCGTGATCACTAAAGCGCTCAAAGCAAGAGATGAAGGGCAGGCTAGAGTCATTGTCTTCCCTGAACTTACTTTGATGGGTTATCCACCTGAAGATTTGTTGTTAAAGCCAAGTTTAGAGCAGGCAATTGAGACTGCATTAGATGCCATATTGGATCAGGTGCATGACATCTATGTGATTCTAGGTTATCCAAGACATGTGGATGGGGCTTTATTTAACTGTGCAGGGGTGCTTTTTAATGGGGTTTTAATTGCAGAATATAACAAACAAAAATTGCCCAACTACAGGGTGTTTGATGACAAACGTTATTTTGAAGCTGGAAATCAGGCCCTTGTTGTTGATATTGATGGTATTCGTGTTGGATTAAGCATTAGTGAAGATATCTGGCATCAAGAACCTTGCGCTTTAGCTAAGGAGGCTGGTGCGCAAATTATCTTTAACCTAAACGCCTCACCTTTTCATATGGAAAAAGTAAATGTTCGTGAAGCTTTATTGCATAAAAGGGCATTAGAGGTAAATCTACCTATCCTTTATGTGAATTATATGGGGGCGCAAGATGAGCTGGTGTACGAAGGCGGTTCATTTGTTGTTGATCATAGAGGGGTAAAAGTTTTTCAAGCACCTTGGTATAAAGCGGGTTTGTATTATTTAGATTTGAGTGCGCATTCTACCATTACTCTTCGAGGTGAAAATGCATATTTAATAGAGCCTCTTGCTGGTACTTTGAGTCCTAACTTATCAACTGAAAGCCGCTTATATCAAGCGCTTGTGCTGGGGTTACGTGACTATGTGGAAAAGAACCAATTCAAAGGAGTGTTAGTTGCCCTAAATACGAGTCTTGAGTCCTTATTGACCTTTATCATTGCTGTTGATGCTTTAGGCGCTAATCGCGTAAAAGCGGCATTAATGCTAGATGAGCAAACAAGTAAAGCTGATTCGGATACATTAGTGGCTATATCTAACAAGTTAAAAGTCATGATTGAACAAGTTGATATTGAACCCATGATGCTTGCTTATCAGGTTATGGCTCCCTTGGAAGGTAAAAAGAAACAAAGCTCAGGGCCTAAGCTAAAAGCGCGTATTAAAACGTTAACTTTAATGACAATGGCGAGCTCTTTGGGAGTAATGGCATTATCAAATGCAAACAAGAGTGAAATGGCTTTAGGTTGTACTACTTTGTATGGGGGCATGTCGGGCAGCTTTTCTGTGCTGAAGGATATCTTTAAAAGCCAAATTTTTAGTTTATGCCAATATCGAAATAGCATTAAGCAAATAATTCCTCCTGATTGGGTACAAGATAACAGCTTAGATAACGACATTATTCAGCTACTGGGTGTTCAGTCGCTTCATGATTATCAAACTTTAGATCAGGTGCTAAGTCTCTATATAGGGCAGAATTTAAATTTAGAAGAGATAGCAGCACAAACACAAATTAGTCGTAAAAATGTTTGTCGTATTTTGGCTTTGGTGAACGCCAGTGAGTTCAAGCGACGCCAATCACCCTTAGGCGTTAGGGTAACACAAGCAAGCTTTGGCCGTGATCGTCGTTATCCTATTTCGAATGGTTGGCAGTTAGGCGAATAATCTTAGGAAGAGAGGAGGAAGGTGAGTTATCACCTTCCTGAAGGTTATAGCGGCTTGATAAGGATTAATCTATTGCTTCGCCCTCGCGAGCAAAACGAATACGTTCGATTCTTTCCTCTTCTTCTGCGAAAGCCGCTTTAATTTCTTCAAGCACACTGTCAACATCTGCCGCGTCACTAGGGTCTTCAAACAAGCCTGTTAATTGGGTTTCTGGTGTGAGTTTGCCGTCTTCATAGAGTGACCACATTTCTTCTGCATAACGACTATGCTTCAGTTCAGGCGCATACTGGCCGTAATATAGAGCCATATTTTCAACATCGCGCTTTAACATCTCAAAGGCACTGTTGTTGGCTGCAGCATTGACGGCCTGGGGTAAATCAATAATCACAGGGCCATAGCTATCAACCAAAACATTAAACTCTGAAAGGTCTCCATGTATCATGCCTGCACATAACATGAGTTTGACATAATGCATAACCAGTTCATGGTCTTCAATGGCTTGTTCATGGGTGAGAAAAACATCACTCAGCCGTGGCGCTACATCCCCTTCATCATCTGCAACCAACTCCATTAGAAGTACACCATCATAGCAACCGTAAGGCTTAGGTACTCTAACACCTGCCGCTGCTAATTTATAAAGGGCGTCCACTTCGGCGTTTTGCCAAACTTCTTCCTGCTGTGCTCTGCCATACTTTGAGCCTTTCTCCATCGCTCTCGCACGTCGACTATTTCCAACTCGACGCCCTTCTTGATAAAGAACGGCTTTTTTAAAGCTGCGTTTAGCGGCTTCTTTGTAGACTTTGGCACATTGTATTTCGTTATTGGAGCGAACTACATAAACATCGGCTTCTTTGCCGCTCATGAGACGACTAATAACTTCGTCTATCAAGCCATCTTCAACAAGTGGCTGTAATCGTTTTGGTATTTTCATGAGGCCGTTTTACCTTATTTACCGTCTTTTGTGAATACTAATCACAAAAGACGGTAAAGGTTTCCTTTTGATATTCGGTTTTAATGTGATTGAGATTCCTATTTATGACTCTTAATCTGAAAAAGTTTTGAGCCGATTAAAATGGTGCAGGGAACTGACGAAATACAGAATTAATATCCTTTAATACTTCATCGCTAAGGCTTAGCTCAAATGCACTTAAATTCTCTTTTAATTGAGGCATGCTGGTGGCACCAATAATTGTCGATGTCACACCATCGACCTGATTACACCAAGCTAGCGCTAATTGAGCAGGGCTTAATTGATGCTTTTGCGCCACATTAATATATTCAGATACCGCTTGATTGACTAGATCTGTATCTCTAAAGAGTCCATGACGCTGTGTGGCAAAACTCCAGCGAGCACCTTCTGGCCTCGCACCATTAAGATATTTACCTGTTAAAGCCCCTGTTGCTAAAGGAGACCAAGGTAAATATGCCACATCTTGATGGATGCAGTTTTCAATTAGGTAAGGCCAATCCTTCGCATGCAATAGGCTAAACTCATTTTGAATCGAAACTGCTCTTGCTAGATCGTGTTTCTCACTTAAATTGATATATTCATTTATGCCCCAAGGTGTATCGTCTGACAAACCATAATGGCGAATCTTGCCGGCCTTAATACACTCATCAAGGGCTTGTAGAATTTCTAACATTTGGCTTGAATGTTCTGCTCCGTTCACTTCACTAAATGTTACTGTGCCTGGGTGATGCTTAGCAAAATGAGGAGTCGTGCGGTTGGGCCAATGAAGCTGGTATAAATCAATATAATCTGTCTGTAATCGAGCTAGAGAGGCATCGACAGCGGCAAAAATGCCTTCGGCACTAATAGGTGCACCTGAACGAATATAGGGAAGGCCCGGGCCTGCAATTTTAGTCGCTAGAATAAATTCGCCACGACGCTCAGGGTGACGTGATATCCAGTCACCAATAATTTCTTCAGTACGGCCATAGGTTTTTTCTGTTGGGGGAACCGCGTACATTTCGGCGGTATCAATAAAGTTGATTCCCTGTGCTAGCGCGTACTCTATTTGCTCATCGGCATCTGTTTGGACATTTTGTGAGCCCCAAGTCATAGAGCCTAAACATACTCTTGAAACGGATAAATTACTGCTGCCTAGTTTTGAATATTGCATATACCTAGCTTCCTGTTAGTAAGGCTATCTCGAATAAAATTAACTTATTGTTTTATATGATGGGGAGAAAAGTTGAAAAATAAAGGTAAGCAAAAAATCATTGCTTTATCTTTCACTAAATTCCTGTTTTTTACTTTCTTGTCTTAATGCTTGAGGTGTTTTATTAAACCAGCGATTTATCGCACGATAAAATGTAGAAGGCTCAGCAAAGCCCAGTTGTAATGCTATGACTTTAAACGCTAAATCTGTGTGACGAATGAAATGTATTGCTTGCTCTCGTTTATGTTCATCTAATAGGGATTGAAAACTACAACCTTCTTCTTGAAGGCGCCTTTGCAGCGTTCTAGGGCTAATATTTAAATGATCTGCTACCGCTTTTTTGCTCAGGTCTAATCCATTAAATTGACTGAATACCAACTGAGTTTTATCACGCCAGTTTCGATTTTGGTGGCTAGCCAATAACGTTTGAGCATGGGATAAGTGCAGCTGATTTAAACTTGCATCACTATCGATTAACTCTTTATCTAATAATGTTATGGGAAAATAAATACAGGTTTGTTTTTGATTGAACTCAGGTTCGAGTTTAAAGGCATCTTGGTAGGCGCTTATATTAGAAGTGATGTCATGTTCAAACATCACCTTGTTAGGTACTAGGCTGACATCTCCTACTAACCAGCGGGTGAAGGTGAGTAAGAGTGTCAGAGCTGATTCGTGCTGATGGCGGCTAAAAGGTGTTTGCTCTATCTGTGGGGTGAAGACAATACATATTTGATTGCCCTGATAATGCAAAGACAGACTTGCAGCTTCAGTAATAAGAGGTAAAAATTTAATAAAGTGTTGATAGGCTTCTTTTAAATTTGAGCTTGTCATTGCTAGGTAAGCAACCACATGAAAATAGGAGGGTCTAAATGCTTGCCCCATGATTAGCCCAAAATGTTCATGGCCGCTGAGTTGTTCTGCTTGATACCAGATTTTTTGTGTTTGCTGTAGGGATAAGTATTCAGGCTGATTGTTATCTAGATCCAGTGCTATTTGAGCTTTAGATAAGATTACTTCTGTTTCAATGCCAAGGGACTTTGCTGAGGCAAGTATGGCTTTAATCCAATGAATTGAAACGCGTGTTATAGATTTCATGATACTCATAGTTAGCAAAGTTTTGATTAGATTATCTTGCTTTGGCTCGTAAGGTCAATTAGCTGGCTATCTTGGGTGACTGTTTTTCTTGAAGGAGTTGTTATCTTTAATATGACTCGCCTTAACGCTAAGGCAGATATGAAATTAAAATAAAAAGAAGGTGCTTCAAATGTCTAAATCTATGCAAACCTGGCTTGATGAATACGGTGAGAGTCATCAAAATAAATTGAATAAAGCGATTCACTGGTTCTGTGTCCCTCAAATAGTTTGGACGGTAATGGTGTTTATGTACGTCATTCCCATACCTGAGGTAATGGCTTCAGTTTCTCCGTATCTAAATTTTGCTTCTCTTGCCTGTGTACTGACTTTGTTATTTTATTCAAGATTATCTTTATCCTTAACGCTTGGAATGACAGTTTTTTTATTCGCTTGTTACTTTTCCATGCTAGGTTTTGAAGCCTTGTTTCCTGGTTTTCTACTCAGCTTTGCTATTTTATGGTTCGCCTTTCTTTGGCTTTTACAGTTTTATGGACACAAGGTTGAAGGGAAGAAGCCATCATTCTTTAAAGATCTACAGTTTCTTATGATAGGACCTGCTTGGTTGATGAGTTTTATCTACCTTAAAATAGGCCTGAAATACTAGTTGGTGTCTTATTACCTAGCTATAGAAGAGCATTACTTATTTGAAATGCTGTATAAGCACGATTCAAAAACTTTAACTTTAAGAGCATGGCTTAAGGGCCTTGCTTCTTAACTGAAGACCATATTAATAGAGTAACTATTGATATGGTCTTTTGATTGTAAAGTAATAGCTGTTACCCACATGTTGATGTGAGCGTATTTTTTGCGGACCATTTAGTGCTAGTAGTGCTAGCATCTCTAAATTAGATTTTTCCTAATTTAATCAAAAGAGAAGCAATAGTATCTCTTCACAGTTTATCTCACCTTACCTTGTCTGCATCTGTATCAGCTGCATCTTTCTTTTTTTAAATCGCGCTATGCAAAATATTCATCTCAATTATGATTGATTGTTATTTGTAAGTTTATGTTTTTCTTATTTGGTTAAATTTTTAATTTAAATTTTTCTATCAAATGAGATTCAAATTTCAAAATGTGAGAAAAACCAACCTAATTATTGATTTAATTGTTTTATTTTCTATTATGATGAAAAAAAATTTTCTATAATCGTTCGCCACTGTTACTAAGTGTTATGAAATGTACGCTTTGTTGATGTTGTGTTGTTAGAAAATGAATCTCGCTTTAGCAAATTAGAATGGCTGTTTAGCTATTTAAATAGTGATTACTTATTTGTTAAGGAAAATTCATTATATTTTTCTTTATAAGGTTTCTAGATGAAAATTAAAACTCGGTTAATTGCTATCCTTGTTGCCATTATGGTACTCATGTTGATTGCAATTCTTTGTCAAAATATTGCTACGTACAAAAATGAAGAACAAAACGAAAGTAGCCGTACCCGTTATTTATCTTATTTATTAGCTGACGAGTTTAGACAAACATCCTTGGATCTTACTAGATTAAGTCGTACTTATGTGGTTACTGGTGAGCAAAAGTATTGGGATGCCTATTGGGATATTGCGAAGTGGCGAGCAGGCGATAAAGCCAGACCAAATAATGTGAACCCAGCCCTATATCCAGGCCAACGAAAAAAGCAAAGCGATATAATGGAGGAGCTACACTTCTCCAGCGCTGAATTCAGGTTACTGGATCAGGCAACAAAAAACTCTAACCTTTTAATTGCAACAGAAACTCAGGCAATGGAGTCGATTCGTAAAGGTCGCCTTGTTGAGGGCCCTTTTAAACCTTATCCAGGAGAGTCAGTAGAAGCTTTCGCCGCAAGAATTGTATTTGATAATCAATATCATCAGGAAGTGAAAGCTATCTTTAGCCCAGTCGATAAGTTCTTTAAAGCGCTGGATCAAAGAACTGCTACCGACTTAGCTAAATCACAAGGTGCTGCATCGTTGTGGTTAAAAGCGGGTTTTGCTAGTCAAATTATCGTTGCTCTGTTAATTATCAGTTTGATTTTCTTCATCATGCAGGCGTTATTTAAACCTCTTCAATCAGCGATTAATGCCATGTTGAATATTGGAGAAGGAGACGGTGACTTAAGTAAGCGTCTGAATGATCAGGGGACAAATGAATTATCAACGCTAGGGCGCGGATTCAATTTATTTGCCAATCAAATTCAACATGTGGTGATTGAATTGCGCCAAGTGATTGATGATATTTCTTCTTCATCAACTCAATTAAGTGCGACCGCTAACTCTACCGACATCGCTGTAGCTGAGCAAAAAGTAGGGATCGAGCAACTGCTGGTGGCATTAGAGCAGATTCTACCGGCTGTGCAAGAAGTGGCTTCAAATGCGGCTAAAGGTGCAGACTTAGCAAACACCTCGGATCAAGCTGCCAGTAAAGGCTTATTGGTTGTCGATGAAACGATTCAAAACATCCATCTATTACAATCTGATATTGACAGTGCTGCGGGTGTCATTAACAAACTGGCTCAAGACTCAGATGATATAGGATCTGTATTAGATGTTATTCGAGGTATTGCTGATCAGACTAATTTGCTGGCGCTAAATGCAGCGATTGAAGCTGCTCGAGCAGGTGAGCAGGGCCGTGGTTTTGCTGTGGTTGCAGATGAGGTTAGAACCTTGGCTAAGCGAACCCAAGACTCGACATCTGAGATACAGTTGATGATAGAAAAGCTGCAAACAGGTGCTAAAAATGCAGTAGAGCGTATGGATGAAAGTAAATCTCGTGCATTGGCTTGTGTTGGTAATAGCCGTGATTCAGGTGAATCACTGACTGAAATTACGACATCAGTTGCTTCTATTAGTAATATTAACCAGCAAATTGCCGCGGCGACCGAAGAGCAGAATACTGCAATTGAAGAAATACGAAGAACAGTTGAAGTGATTAATGAGCATGTTGAGAAGACGGCAGCAGGCTCAAAAGAAACGGCAAATAGTAGCCAACATACTACTGATTTGAGTTTGAAAATTCAGGCTTTGGTGGGCAAGTTTAAAACAGACTAATTGAGATGAATAAAAAAGCCCGATTGTTTGAGGTAAAACAATCGGGCTTTTTTTAAGCTTTAATCAGCTTGATTAAAGCTTAACGCCTATGTCTGTCGCGAACTCTTCAGGGCTGACAACAATGCCTTCGCCAGCAAGGTTAGGCGCAATACCTAGGTTAAATCCATCTTTTGCCATGCCAGGTAACCATTTATCGACAAAGTCAGTAAACTTAATATGTAAAGCTTGGGACTTTTCATATTCGTTTCCACGCCATTGGTTGGCTAGCTCTTGGTCATGCCATATTGGAAGTACCTTGTCTTTACCAAGATCAACAAGAATACAGCCATCTTCATCATGTAAAACCCAAAGGTCTTTTTGCTGTTTACAGTGGCTCATAATGGCGTCATAACGAGAGTTTGTTTGAAGACGAAAAAAAGTTTCGATTTGTTGGCTGTCAAAGCCCATTGCTATACCTATTAGTTTAAAATTTTCATCATAATATCATATTGGATTAGGACGAAAATCAAAATTTTGAGTTAATTGAAAGAATGATGATTATAGCGGCAGGTGATAATACGCTTTAGCGAAATAAAAAATCCTACCCAATTTTTAAGCGAATAAAGTATCTATTTGATTTAAAAAATGTTGTCGCCTATCTGGGCTAATCCAAGCACCGTTAAAGCTATTCTTGGCTAATTGTTTTAGCTCATCTTTTGTCAGTTGTGTTTGCTCTATCAAGGCTTGATAGTTGTCATTCATATAGCCGCCAAAATAAGCGGGGTCATCAGAATTAACGGTTGCCGCTAGGCCTTGATGTAGCATCTCTTTAATTGGATGCTGGCTCATATCGTTAACAACACAAAGCTTTTGATTTGATAGAGGGCAGACGGTCAAAGTAAGTTGCTCGTGATTAATATGCTGAACTAGCTCGTCATCTTCTAAACAGCGGTTGCCATGATCGATACGATCTACTTTTAAGTCATTCACCGCTTGCCATATATATTTAGGTGGGCCTTCTTCTCCCGCATGAGCAGTCACTTTTAGTCCCAGATTTTTGCAGGCTTTAAAGACTCTTAAAAACTTTTCAGGAGGATGGCCAAGTTCTGAACTATCCAATCCAACGGCATAAATCTTTTCAAGATGAGGAATCGCTTGTTCTAAGGTGCTAAAAGCACTCTCTTCACTTAAATGTCGTAAGAAGGACATGATAAGTTTAAAGCTCATCCCCCAGTTTGTTTCTGCTTCTTTTAAGGCGCGATAAATGCCATTAATTTGGGTAGAGAAGGAGATGCCTCTTTCAAGGTGACCTTGAGGGTCAAAGAATATCTCTACATGAACCACGTTTTGGCTATGAACTTTAGTTAAATAGGCTAAAGTGAGTTCGTAAAAATCTTGTTCAGTGATAAGAACTGACATACCTTGATAATACAGGTCTAAAAATTCTTGTAGATTGCTAAATGAGTAAGCTTGTTTAAGTTGTTCGATTGAGGTGTAAGAGAGGGAGATCTTATTGCGCTGGGCAAATTCAAACATTTGTTCAGCTTCAAATGTACCTTCAATGTGCAAATGAAGCTCGGTTTTTGGCATGCTAAAAGCAAGTTCTAACAAATTAGATTTTTCTATCAAGAGGAGGTCCTATTCTTATTTTGACTCCGCCTTGCTTTCAGTCTTAACGCTTTGTTCCTGCAGCTTAACATCGTCTATTATATCCAATGACTCTAATTCAGTATTCTCTGCCTTGTTCTGCTTATTTTCAAGTTCTGCACGTACTTTTAATATGTGAGAAAGTGTTGAAATGGCAATTTCGCCTGGTTGTTTTGAAATAATTTCAACTTCACCCATAGGGCATTGCATATGAGCAATCTGCTCTTTGTTAAAACCCTTGTCTCTCAATCTATGCTTGAAACGAGCGCTTTTCGTTTTTGAGCCAATGACACCTAAGAAAGCACTATCTTCGCGTTTTAAAATTGCTTCACTTAATTCCAAATCTAACTGGTGATTATGGGTAAGGACAAGATAGTAAGTATTTTCTGGCATATCGGCGATTTCATCGACAGGGTAATCACTGATAATTTGATTTACATGTTGTGGGATATGCTCTGGATATTCATCAGCTCGGCTATCTATCCAGCTAACTTGGCAAGGAATCTGACTTAGGCAATTGATGATAGCTCGTCCTACGTGGCCAGCGCCAAAAATGGCCAAGTGGAATTTAGGCTGGATCACAGTTTCAAATAAGACGGTTACAAAGCCACCGCAGCATTGGCCTAATGTTGCACCAAGAGGAAAGTCTTGGGTGATAATTTGAGCTTGATTTTGTTTCAGTTGCTGGCGAGCACTATCAATAGACTTAAATTCAAGATGACCACCACCAATTGTGCCAAAACTGTGATTGGCTGTAACCAGCATACGCGCACCCACTTCGCGGGGCGTAGAGCCTTTGATTGAAAGAACAGAGACCATAACAAAGTCTATCCCTGACTGCTCCAATCTCGCCGCTTCTTTGATCCAATGAGTATTCATACTTAAGTCTTCTTTATTTGTCGTAAATGAAAAGTGTGCCTAAAAGAGGGTAATAGCCACCCTCTTTTATTATATCAAACTAGCTGCCGCGATATGTGCTGTAGCTATATGGAGAAACTAAAACAGGTACGTGATAGTGGCTAGTTTCATCATTGATACCAAAACGAAGAACAACATCATCTAAAAATAGAGGCTCTTCTTGTTGAACGCCAAGACGACGGTAATAATCGCCAATTGCAAACTCAAGCTCATATTTGCCTTTAGCAAAGTCTGCCTCAGCTAAAATTGGGCTATCGCAACGACCATCACTGTTTGTTGTTGTTTCTGCAATGAGTTCTTTTGTGTCGGTAATCTTAAAGAGTTTAATTGCGACACCGCTTGCTGGAACACCATTGGTTGTATCAAGTACGTGAGTGGTTAAATATCCCATGTTACTTTCCTTTCGTTTTTATTAATTATGAAATTATAGTTTCATATATTAACCTTGGTAAGAAGAATTGGCTAGTATTGCAAACAAAAAAGGGGTACCAAATTGTGATACCCCTTTAAATTCAACAAAATAGGTTAGAAATTAATTAGGCATTTTAGCCTTGATACCTTCTATATACCAGTTTACTTGTGAGAGCTCTTTATCTGTCAGCGTGTGATTGGCTTCAATCACCAGCTTGCCGCTGTTGTCTTTTATCGGACCTGTGAAAGGCTTAAGCTCACCTGAACGAATAGCGTTATAGGTTTCATCTATTTTAGCTCTTACCTCTATTGGGAGGTTTGTATTAATAGAAGAGACATTTAGCATATCGTCTTTAAAACCACCCCAAAAATCCTGTGGCTTGTAAGTACCATCCATGACAGCTTGAGTGGTTTTTAAATAATAAGGAAACCAGTTATCTCTGATAGAGAAAATATGCGCATCAGGTGCGAAATGGCTCATATCGGAAGCTTGACCTATGCCTTTAATGCCTCTTTTTTGGGCAGTAATAAGAGGTGCTGGACTATCTGTGTGCTGCAGCATGATATCAACACCTTGGTCGATGAGTGCATTAGCGGCATCTGTTTCTTTACCTGGATCGTACCAGGTGTTAACCCAAACGATTTTAATATCAATATCTGGGTTGACAGTTTTTGCTCCCATATAGACGGCATTGATATCTCTAAATACTTCTGGAATAGGGAAGGAGGCAATGTAACCAATAGTATTCGTCTTGGTTAGCATGCCTGCAGCAACGCCAGAAACATAACGACCTTCATAGGTTCTGAGAGTGTAAGTTCCCATGTTTTTAGAACGTTTATAGCCTGTGGCATGCTCAAACGTTGTTTTCTTGAAACGCTTAGATACTTTGAGTGTTGGGTTCATAAAGCCAAAGGAGGTAGTGAAAATGAGATCGTTACCGGCTTTTGCGAGTTGCGTGATAACCCTTTGAGCATCGGCGCCTTCAGGTACGTTTTCAACAAAGGTCGTTTCTATCTTGTCACCGAAAAAAGACTGTAGCTCTTCTCGCCCTCGGTTGTGCTCATAGCTCCAGCCATGGTCACCAATTGGGCCAACATAAACAAAGCCAACTTTAAAGGGTTCTTCTGCTTGCGCTATGCTAATGCCAGCAACTAAGCCTAAACCCACTAATAAAGATTTAAATTTCATTTTCACTCCTTCGCCCTCAGGCATACTAAGTTTGAAACATTCATTGGGATACTACAAAGCTTACACATTCCTTAATTGGTTAAGTTGAGCAAATTTTAGGCCATTTGCCTTGGGTCAAAAGGTTTACCAAGAGATCTTGGTGCCAAAAGCTTTTCTTTAAATTTATCTGCACTAATGATGACCATGACTAGCACTGTGGCAACATAAGGCAGCATAGCAAGTAGGTTTGGTGAAATAGACCATCCCATGCCTTGTAAAACTAGATGCATAATGCTGGCTAAGCCAAATAAATAAGCGCCCAACATTATGTTGCCAATACGCCAAGAGGCAAAAACAACTAATGCTAAGGCTATCCAGCCACGGCCTGAAGACATATTTTCAATCCACATGGGTGTATAGACTAGCGACATATAAGCACCCGAAAGGCCCGCCATAGCGCCGCCGAACATAATAGCGCAATATCTTACTCTTAATACTTTTATACCAATTGCATTGGCTGCATGAGGGTTTTCTCCTACCGCTTTTAGCACTAATCCAGTACGAGTTCTATTCGCCACGTAAGCAACTGCCCCAGCCATAGCAAAGGACACATACACAAGCAGATCATGGGTGAAAAGTATTTTGCCCAATAGTGGAATATCAGATAGCAGAGGGATAATAATAGGCTGGAAACCTTGGACTGTTTGTCCGACGACATCAGCTCCAACAAAGGCGCTAAGTCCCGTGCCAAAAATAGTCAGAGCTAGCCCGGTTGCAACTTGGTTTGCTCCAAGGTGTAACACTAAAAAGGCAAAGATTAAGCTCATGATCATGCCCATAAAAATAGCACCAAAAATGCCTAAGCCAGCGGAGCCTGTTGTATAAGCGGCGAGGAAGCCTACAACCGCACCCATCAGCATCATGCCTTCTTGGCCAAGATTTAATACCCCTGACTTTTCACAGATTACTTCACCTAAAGCAATAAAAAGTAAGGGCGTTCCTGTCTTTATGGCTGCAAATAAAATTTGAGTGATAAAATCAATGTCCATAATTATCTCCAGCCTAGTTTTGATATTGGGAATTTGAAGGAAAGGTTAAGCGATAGTGAATAAAGAAATCGCAGGCAAGCAAGAAGAAAAGTAGAACCCCTTGAAACATGCCGACAACGGCAATAGGAATCCCCATTTCAATTTGAGCAAGATCACCACCCATATATAAAACAGCCATAAAAGTGGCTGACAGTAAGGCGCCAAGAGGATGTAAACGGCCAAGATAGGCGACAATGATGGCAGAGTAACCATAACCCGGAGAGATACCAGGGACTAGTTGGCCTATTGGGCCCGCGACTTCAGAAACGCCTGCAAGCCCAGCTAGGGCGCCTGCAAACAACATAACAGCCCAAGTTAACTTTGTTTGGTTAAAGCCTGCGTATCTTGCTGCAGGTTCGTCTGCCCCAAAAACTTTAATCTGAAAACCTAAATGGCTTTTAGCCAAGACAAAGGCGGCGAAAATTGCGAGCAAAATAGCAAAGATGATGCCTATATGTGCACGACCATCTTCATTTAATAGGGGCAATATAGTGGCATCTGAGAAAATAGCCGATTCAGGAAAGCCGAATCCATCAGGATCTCTTAATGGACCATGCACACCCCATAAAAGTAGATAGAGGGCGATATAGTTAAACATTATGGTGGTGAGTATGAGATTAGAGTTGAATTTAAGTTTTAAAAACGTCGGTATTGCGGCCCAAAGCATACCGCTAAGGATGCCAGCGATTAAAGTAAGAGGAAGAGCAAACCAAGCTTCAGAATCAACAAATTGAAGCGCCATAGCACTGCCGCCCAATGCACCAATGAGGAGCTGCCCCTCTGCACCAATGTTCCATAAATTAGCACGATAACAAAGAGATAGGCCGACTGCACAAAGGAGTAAGGGCCCCATTTTTACGAGCATTTCGCTGAAGTTGTAAGCGTCGGATAAAGGCGCTATTAAAAGCAGATGCATGGCTTGTAGTGGGTCTTTATCAAGTAAACTAAATAAAATAGAGCCAAAGATAAGAGTGAGGAAAATTGCCAGTAAAGGTGACGCGAATGTCATTAACTTACTGGGCTCGATACGAGCAGTAACTTGAATCATGCTGAAGCCTCCTTACTTGGTGTATCTGTTTCACTGATAAAAGTGCCTGCCATCCACTGTCCTATTTGATCTATATTAGTGTCTTCACATCGTATAACAGGAGAAAGGAAGCCATCACATACTGCTGCCATACGATCGGCTAATAAGAAAAGTTCATCGATATCTTCAGAGACGAGTAAGATAGCTGCACCTTCATCTCTTAACTTTAATAAGGCTTGATGTATGGCTAACGCCGCGCCAACATCTACGCCCCAAGTAGGGTGTGCACAAATAAGGACTTTAGGGCTCTGTCCAATTTCTCGGCCCATTATGAATTTTTGCAAATTCCCACCACTTAAGCTTTGCGCCTCTGAGAATTCACCGTGGCATTTTACTTTAAAGCTATCTATGAGTTGACTGGTGTAAGATTTAAGACCTTTCCAGTCAACAATGCCTTTATGAATAAAGCCTTTTGAGTGAGTGAGTAGGGTGTTCTCACTCAAGCTCATATCTGGCACGGCACCACGACCTAGCCTTTCTTCTGGTACATAGGCCATGCCAAGCTGCCTACGCTTTCCTGCACCTAAGTCTCCAATAGGGACTTGATTAAGCTTAATCATATCTGGTGCTGCTCTGCTATCCTCACCGCTTATGGCAGACATCAGCTCTTCTTGGCCATTACCTGCAACACCTGCAATACCTAAAATTTCACCAGCAACAAGGTCAAATTGAATGTTTTTAAGTTGGGTGCCAAAAGGTTGGGCGCTGGATAAACTTAAATTTATTACTTCTAAATAAACCTTGTCTCCTGTTTTTTTAGTGTAACCAGCATCTTGTTCGGCTAGATCGCCAACCATCATCTTGGCGAGACTTGCTGGTGTTTCTTCTTTAGGATTACAGGTGTCGACTACTTTCCCTGCTCTTAAAATAGTGGCACTTTGGCAAATCTCAGTTACTTCGTGCAATTTGTGACTGATGAAAAGTATGCTGCATCCTTCTTTGGAGAGCTGCTTTAATACAACAAATAAACCTGCAACTTCCTGAGGGGTTAATACTGAGGTTGGTTCATCTAGAATGAGTAACTTTACTGATTGAACTAGACAACGCATGATCTCAACTCTTTGTCTTTCGCCTATGGAAAGTGAGTGAACATATTTATCAGGGTCAACGTTTAAACCATATTGTTCTGACAGTTGGCTGATACGTTGAGACAAGTCTGGAATAGAAGCCAGCTGTTCTTTACTCAGACATAGCTCTATATTTTGGCTAACACTTAGGGTTTCAAATAGCGAAAAGTGCTGAAAAACCATGCCTATGCCTAAGTCTCTGGCATTTGCTGGATTGCTAATTTTTACCGATGAGCCTTCCCAGATAAGCTCTCCTGCATTGGGGGCTACAACACCATAGATCGCTTTAACCAGAGTACTCTTGCCCGCACCATTTTCACCTAACAAGGCATGAATTTCGCCATTTTCTAATGACATGCTGATATTGTCATTGGCAAGACAGCCTGGATATTCCTTAGTGATATTCTTAAGAGTGAGGCGAGGAGGAGTGCTTTCTTTGCGAGTTAAATTAGGAGTCTCTATCACAATCACATCTCTACTTACTTGAGACATAGTAATAATGCTCAAGGCTTAAGTTGATATAACCCTAGCTCAGTTATTGGAGAAGGGGGCTTATAACATCTGAGTGCTGAACAAAAACAAACTTAATTATTTAGTGTGTGGCTAAGCAAAAAGGATGCCGAACCAGATATTGCCGCCTTGATGCTAACTTTAGTCTAGATGAAACTTAAAAATTGAGAAAAAAACATCTAAACGGTGAAATTTTTGTTTCAGGTATTCAATAATTGTTTCATTTATTTTAAAGTTGGGGCATAAAGAATTATCTAACATGAGATTGAAGATATTAATCAATCGTAAACATGCTCATATTTTTTTAACGTATCTATTTAGTTTTAACAACTATAAATTTAAAAAGAAATTTTCACGGAGTGCCACTTTATGTCTGATTACCCAAGAAACTTAACTGGCTATGGTGCCAATCCGCCACATCCTAAATGGCCTAATAAAGCACGTGTTGCTTTACAATTTGTACTTAACTACGAAGAAGGTGGTGAAAACTGCATTCTTCATGGCGATAAAGCCTCAGAAGCCTTCTTGTCAGAAATGGTTGGTACGGATGCTCGTGAAGGCGTTCGTCATATGAGTATGGAATCCATTTATGAATATGGAAGTCGAGCAGGGGTATGGCGTTTACTCAACTTATTTAAAGAAATGGACATTCCTCTCACTATTTTTGCTGTCGCAATGGCGTTAGAACGTCACCCTGAGGTGGCAAAAGCCTTTGTTGATGCTGGCCATGAAATTTGTAGTCATGGTTATCGCTGGATTGATTATCAGTATGTAGATGAAGAAACAGAACGTGAGCATATGCATAAGGCGATTGAAATTATAGAGCGCCTAACGGGTAATCGCCCACTAGGTTGGTATACAGGGCGTACTGGCCCAAATACTAACCGTATCGTGGCTGAAGAAGGTGGTTTTTTATATAACGCAGATGATTACAGTGATGATCTTCCATTTTGGAAAGAAGAAGCTGGTATCCCTCAGCTAATGATTCCATACACGCTAGACACTAACGATATGCGTTTTGCCGCGCTTCAAGGATTTAATACGGGTGAGCACTTTTTTCAATACCTAAAAGATGCTTTCGATACTTTATATGCAGAAGGTGCTGAGTCCCCAAAAATGCTGTCTATTGGCCTGCATTGTCGCCTAATTGGACGTCCTGCTCGTATCGCAGGTTTACGTCGATTCTTAGAATATGTGAAGCAGTTTGATGATGTTTGGTGCTGTCGCCGTATCGATATTGCTCATCACTGGCGTGAGAATTTCCCTTATCAAAAGTAATACCGATTAATTTGAAGTACTAATGTGTAGTGCTTCTAAACAAGAGAATAGATGATGACAATTTTAATCAATAAGCCAAGTGAATTAAGTAAAGACGCTTTTATGGCTCAGTTCGCAGGTGTTTACGAGCATTCTGATTGGGTTGCCGAATTGTTGTGGCAACAACTTGAAGTGAGTGTAGAAAAGCAATGTTTCGATACTGTAGATGCCATTGCTTCCCAAATGAAAAATATTGTAGATACAGCCAGTTATGACCTTAAATTAGCATTATTACGTGCTCACCCAGATTTAGCGGGTAAAGCTGCCCTCGCAGGTGAACTGACGGATGATTCAACCTCAGAGCAAGCAGGTGTTGGTCTTGATGAACTGAATGAAGAGGAGTTTCAGCGCTTCCAGCATATCAATGACAGCTATAAAGCTAAGTTTGAGTTTCCTTTTATTATGGCTGTGAAAGGCGCAACCAAAACACAAATTTTTGATGGTTTTGATGCGAGAATTGATAATAGTGTTGAGGTTGAATTTGCTCGTGCAGTAAATGAGGTTCATAAAATTGCAGGCTTTAGATTAGCGGAAAAGTAGCTGTAACAGATATGGGTCGTATATAGATAAATACTCATATTTTGTAATCGAAAGTTTCATTAAAAGGTCATTGGGGGAGCGTTCTTTCTAATGACCTTTTTTTGTGCATGTATTTTTTGCTGTTTTGCTAAGTTAATGAAAATAAAGGAAAGTTGGAAATCACGTTTAACCTGTTATTGAATTAACATGCTTTATCACAATAAAGGTGTGTTTTTTAAAAGCAATTTGGCATATAGGGTAGGCTTTTTAATGGCGCTTCTGTAAGATAGTCGTTCGGTTTTTAATCATTGCTTAAATGATACTGTTGAATTGTATTAATGTTTTTTAACGTGTTTTTTTGTTAAGTGTTTGATAGAAAAAAAGCAGCAGCGTGGAGTTGGGTGAGTTTTGAGTCGTATCCGAGCTTGTATAGATCAATTTTTAGGCCTCGGCGTTGGTGTTGATGCTGATAGTAGTTCCTACCATGTTCAGGTTGTAAATTTATCTTATTTGCTAACCTTTGCGGCTTTTTTGATTCTTTTTCTTCCTAGTCTTCAGCTTAGTAATGTTTTCCTGCTTGTTTTCGAAATCCTATCCCTTGGTTTTTTATTATTTGGCTTATACCTAAATATTAATCAGCGTCAAAATTACGCTGCGATTCTGTTCCCTGTCATAGTGATATGTAATACCTCAGTAAAAACCATGGTGTTTTACGGTGTCGAAAGTCATCTTCATTGGTTTTTAGCGGTAATAGGTGTGTATGTTTATACTGCATTTAGTCGTGAAATTAGGCATTGGCGAGTCCCCTTTTTAATTGTCAGTGTTGCTATTTTTATTTTGTGTTATGCCTATCCAAATTCATCTCAAATTCTAATGGCACCTGAGCAGCAGGTGGTTGTAAGAAATTTAACCTTTATTATTACGCTTGCAGCGATCAGTGGTGCAACTGCACTTGTAGTGGGTCGTTTAAGGCGAGCTAACTCTGATTTACGAAAATTGGCTGAGTTAGATGAATTAACAGGGATTGCTAACCGTCGTAAGGTGCTTGCGGATGCTGTAAATATTTATGCAGATGCCGTTATTAATATGGAGTCTTGTGTTTACGCTATCGTCGATCTTGATCATTTCAAAAAAATTAATGATACCTATGGTCATGAAGCTGGTGACGTGGTGCTTAAAAGTGTTGCCGCTAAAATGGATGAAACAATCAGGCCTGCGGATAAGTTAGGGCGTTATGGTGGTGAAGAGTTTGTCGTTATCATGCCTGATACGGATATAGCACAGGGATTACAAGAGATGGATCGCTTACGCCAAGAAGTGAGTGATATGCTCATAGAAACCGATATGGGTGTTGTTGTTCCTGTTACATTGAGTGTTGGTTTATCTGCTATTTCCCTTGAGACAAACCGATATGAAGAGATTCTAGCTGAAGCAGATAGTGCTTTGTATAGTGCTAAACGTGAGGGTCGTAATCGCGTTTCTGCCTATACTAGCTTCTAATTAAGCCTTACTTTTATACTTTATAAATACATCCTTGTATTTTTCTTTTCTTTCTAGATCAAATTTCTATGTCTATTTTACCTAACGTACTTTATCGAGAAGCCGATTATTGGGTGGTTAATAAACCTGCGGGCATGAGTTTTCATGCTGAAGGTCAAGAAATTGGGTTTATGCAATGGATGCATGAGCAATATCCTGATCAAACTTTTTATCCGGTACATAGGTTGGATAAAATTACCTCAGGTTTGATTCTGCTAGCAAAAAACAAACAGGCAGCACAAAAGTTTGGGCTTATGTTCGAGCAACACTTAGTGACTAAATTTTATTTAGCGATAAGTGCAAAAAAACCGAAGAAAAAGCAGGGTAGTATCAAAGGGGGGATGCAGCAAGGCAGAAGAGGAAGTTGGATGTTAAATCAGACAAGTGAAAACCTTGCTCACACTCAGTTTTTCTCGACACCAATAAAGCCTGGATTACGCTTGTTTTTATTGAAGCCAAAAACGGGTAAAACGCATCAACTTAGAGTCGCTTTGAAAAGTTTGGGTGCGCCCATTCTTGGCGATGTGCGTTATGGAGGAGAGGAATGTGATAGGGGGTATTTGCATGCATTTCAGTTAAGTTTTGAATGGCTGGGTGAGGCAAAAATTTATCAGTTCATACCTGATTTTGGAGAGGTATTTAATATGATTGAGCCTGTTATGCAAGAAGCAGGTTTTTCTACTCCAAATGAGCTTGTTTGGCCTAAATAGTCCGATTAAGGCTCACTTTATTGTGGCATATAAATTAAACCCTTATAGCCTGAGACTCTTACATTAAATCCTTGTAGAATGCCCGCCAGAGGTAAACTTAATGAAAAATGTTTTATTGTACTGTCGCCCAGGCTTTGAAAAAGACTGTGCTGGCGAAATTACTGAATTGGCAGCAATGCATGGCTTCTATGGTTATGTGCGCATGCAGCCAAAGCAAGGCTTTGTTCTTTTTGTTATGGAAAGGTCTGATGAGGGTGAATTGCTGATTGATACACTTTCTTTTTCTGATTTGATTTTTGCTCGTCAGATAATTGCAGTGAATGATGAGATAAGTATGGGAAGTGGGGGGCGTGTTGAGGCCCTACTTGATGCTGCTAAAAAATTGCCTCTGGCTCAAGATCTCTGGATAGAAACAGCAGATACAAATGAAGGTAAAGGGCTGGCTGGTTTAATTAAAAAACTAGACAAGCCGTTACGACAGGGCTGGAAGAAAGCGAGCTTATTGAGAACTAAGGCGGTTGGGGTAAGACATCATTTATTTCTCGTGAGTGGTGAGCTTGCGTTTTTAGGTGTTTCTAACGCTAGATGTCGAAGTGAATTTCCTTTGGGGATTAGAAGGCTAAAGTTTCCTTCGAATGCGCCAAGTCGTTCTACCTTAAAGCTTGAAGAAGCGATGCATGAATTTGTGCCTGCAAAGAAATGGCCAGTATTGCTTCGAGAGGGCATGACAGCTGTTGATTTAGGTGCTGCGCCTGGTGGCTGGACTTATCAGTTGGTTGAGCGTGGTATGCGAGTTACCGCTATAGATAATGGGCCTATGGGTGAGTTGCTAATGGCGACGGGGTTGGTTGATCATCAAAAGGCTGATGGCTTTAAGTTTCAACCGCCAAGACAGGTTGATTGGTTGGTCTGTGACATGGTCGAAAAGCCACAAATGGTGACAGAGTTAATGGCCAAGTGGTTGAGTCAAGGTTGGACTAGGCGCAGTATTTTTAATCTTAAGCTACCTATGAAAAAGCGTTTCCAAGAAGTCTCGACTTGTTTGGCTTTGTTGAAAGATTCGCTGGATAAAGCTGGTCGTCAATACGAAATACAGGCGAAGCATCTATATCATGATAGAGAAGAAATTACAGTGTGCGTTATCTGCCATTAAAGGTAATTTCATGTCAATAAAAAGGCCAATCATCCGATTGGCCTTTTGGGCTTTAAATAGCTGAGTTTTCCGGAGATGGAAAATATCCCATAGCTTCTTCCATTAACTTATCTCTTTCGTAGATGTCTTTACGAAATCCTGGCATGCCATTTCTATCAGGTACGACTGTGAAATAGACAATATAAACAGGTAGTTGCTTGGGTAGGCTTACGACCTTGGTTTGCTTGGATTGAATTGCGTTTTGCAACACTTCAACTTGTTTGCTGCCCGCGATCAGGTTATTGGCAAATAAGTCAGGCTCTTCTAGGCGAATGCAACCAGAGCTGAAGGCACGATTAGATTCCTTAAAGAGATGTTTGGCTGGTGTGTCATGTAAGTAGATTTCGTTTCGATTGGGAAACATAAACTTATACAAGCCCAGAGCATTGCCTTCATCAGGGGTTTGCTCAAAGCGATATTTAAGTTTTTGAGGTGTGATCTTCTTCCAATCGATTTGGCTTGAATCGAGTTCTTTGGCGCCAACAGTCCAGCTGGAATAAACTTTATAGCCCTGTTCTAGTAAGTAGTTAGGGTTGGTATGTAGCTTAGGTAGTAAGCTCTCTTGTGCAATTCTGTGAGGAACGCGCCAGGTGGGGTTAGCAACCATATAGGTCATTTTCCCTTTAAATACTGGCGTTTTGCGTTCTTTTTTGCCTATCACTGCCTTCATGGTGGAGTGTTGGTCATTCAGAATTGTGTGCACTTTATAGTCGGTTAGATCCACCCAAATTCGTTCAGCTTCTAACTCTGAAGGTAGCCAGCGCCAACGTTCTAAATTGTAAGCAATTTGTTTTGCTCTTAGCTCGATCGGAACGTTAAGCATTTCGATTGTCTGGGAACCGGCATGACCATCGGCTTTTAGGTCATGTCGTCGTTGAAAGTTGATAAGAGCTTGCTTAACTTTTTTATCAAACTTGTCTTCTTGAATTGTTCGAGTTGAGAAGCGAATATCTCCAAGCTGAACTAGGCGTGCTCTTAGCTGCGCAATTCTTGGGCCTTGATCGCCAAGTGACAGTGGAACGCCAGCAGATACGCGGATATCTTTTTGTTTGCTAGCAATGTCTTGATAATAAACCAACCACTTTTGTAATACCTGGTAGTTAGGGTGGCGAGGTGCTAACTGAGGTAGGTAGTTAACCATATCGCTAGTGGAGTTTAAGTAGAGTAGTTCAGACCACTGGCTAGTTGGAGCATCTAACTGCCAGTTTGGGTCTATAAGTAGGGGTTCGTAGCGGCCAATGCTTAAATCATGGGCATAGCTAGATAGTGCAATCGTCGCGATTACATCCAGTTCTGCCAATTGTTGCGTACTTGGTTGCTGAATCGCGAGATATTCTTTAATTGTGCTGGTGTGATAATAAATGGGGTTGAGTCCATGGCTGCCAGCTTCTTCTAAGATATCAACTAATTTATATAACGAAGGGTTTAGTATATTGTTTTCAATCCAAAAAGGTTTGAATTCCCTAAAGCGATAAGCGGCTTGAACTGCTTCGTTCGGTAGTGCTTGTCCTGCGACAGGAGAAAAGGCATTCACCATCATGCTGACTTGGCTGGTAACGCTTGTCGCAATTTGTTCAACACTTGGTGGTGTTACAACAAAACTACTCGGGCTGCTTTTGGGTGTTGGAGCTGAGCAAGCGCTAAGTAGTAAAGCTAATGAGGCGCAAGCCAGTCCTTTTAAGGCAGTCCAATTCATTCATATCTCCTTGGTGATTGACTCATATTAATTGGTCATGGTTTCTAGTTCAGTGATTGTTATCAATGCTATTTCTCTTGTGTCTCCGCAAATATCTTTGTCTGCTTTAAAGTCACTACAGACTTTGGGTCTAGCATTATCTGTAAAAATATTGCATCTAAAGTCGTTGAGAAGATGTATGCACCTTTCTCCTGCCGCTTTGCCATTAGGCATTCCTGGGATGGCGGAGCTTATCGATGGCGCGATACAGCAGGCTCCACAAGAGGGTCTACATTGCATTCTTATCTCTTAATTGGCAAAAGATAATTTTAACCTAAAATGACGTAAAGCAAGTTAAAAAAATGTATTTTTTATCTTGTGTTAAGTGGATTGTTTTTTATAGGGATTTTGCTCTGTAACCATGTTAACTAATGTAATATTTGGTGTTTTAAACTGTCGCTTTTTCGTCTGCCCGTGTATTGTTTATGTGTCCAGTTACCTTATATGAAATGAATATGAAAGAAAAAATCCTTTTGGTTGAAGATAGCTCTGTTGTGCTCAAGGTACTTAAACATTTGGTAGGTCAAAATTCAAACTTTGAGCCTGTTTTAGCCAATAGCTATAGCGCAGCAATAGAGCAAATCGACATTCATGGTAATGACTTATTTGTTGCTGTGGTTGATTTGCATTTGCCTGATGCTGAAAACGGAGAGATCGTTGATGCCATGCTTGAAAGAGGCATTCCATGTGTTGTGTTAACTGGGACCTATGACGATAATCTTCGGCTCTCTCTTTTGAATAAAGGGGTTGTGGATTATGTCACCAAGGATAGTCGCTATTCATATCAGCATGTTATGAAGGTCGTTGAGAGGTTGCGAAAAAATGTTGCGATTAAAGTTTTGGTTGCAGAAGACTCAACAACCAGCCGAAACTTTATTAAAACGCTACTGCAACAGTATCGCTTTCAAGTTATTGAGGCCAAAGATGGGCAAGAGGCGCTGACGATTTTAGAGTCAGATGACACCATTAGTATGTTAATTACTGATCATAATATGCCTGTGATAAATGGTTATGATTTGGTGAGAATGTTGCGCCGAAATGTACGTTTTCAAGATCTGGTTATTATTGGTTTGTCTTCTGAAGGGGATTCATCCTTAACCGCTAAATTCATTAAATCTGGTGCTAACGACTTTCTTAAAAAGCCTTTTTATCATGAAGAGTTTCACTGTCGGGTAATACATAACTTAGAAGCTCAAGAGATGTTAAATACGATAAGAGATTTGGCTAACCTTGATGCGCTTACTGGCCTTTATAATAGGCGTTATTTGATGGTGGAGGGTGAAAGTTTCTATCAAGGTGCAGTCGCTGCGCACAGGCCTATTCATGTGGTGATGATAGATATAGATCACTTTAAGCAGATTAATGATAATTATGGGCATTTAATTGGTGACAGGCTTTTGGAGGCATTCTCTGAGCTTCTGACCGAATTTTTCTCTGATTCTTTGGTGGCTCGTTTTGGCGGAGAGGAATTTTGCGTTCTTAATGATACTTGTACTGTAGAAGGTGTTGCTCAGCGCTTAAAAGCATTACATGAATGTTTGGATGATAAGTCTTTCACCAGTGAAGAGGTGAAGGTGACTTACAGTGGTGGTGTTGTGAGCGAAGTGTTTGAGAATTTAGAAGGTGCGGTTAAAGTGGCTGACTCACGTCTTTATTTGGCGAAAAATAATGGCCGAAATCAAGTATGCAGTTTAAGTGAAGTTGGCTAGCTTAAGAATATGCTAGTCTTGAGTCGATGATTTTTAGACGTAAAAAAAACCGCGTACTAGACGCGGTTTTTTTGCTTTTAATGTTATTAGCCTTTTAGTAGCTTCATCAAGATAGGAGTGACTATGCCTGGATTGGCTTTGCCTTGGGATGCTTTCATTATTTGCCCCATAAAGAATCCCATCATTTTTTTCTGTTTATCTGCTTCAGCTGCCCTAAACTGTTCCACCTGAGCAGGGTTCGCTACTATGATTTCTTGAATCATGGCTTCTATAGCACCTGTATCGGTAACTTGTTTTAGACCTTTCTTTTCAATTATCTCGTCAGCACTGCCTTCGCCATTCCACATATCAGCCAGAATGTCTTTAGCAGTTTTGCCGTTAATTGTATTGTCTTTAATGCGGGCTAGTAGTAAACCTAGGTTGTTTGCATCGACAGGACTGTCGTTAATATCTAACTGGTTTTGGTTGAGAAGTTTGCTTAACTCCCCCATTACCCAGTTTGCTGATAACTTGGTGTCGCCAGCAGATTTATTAACCTTTTCAAAGTAATCTGCCATAGGGCGACTAGAAGATAGTACGCCTGCATCGTACTCGCTTAGTTTGTATTCAGAAATAAAGCGGGCAGCTTTTTGAGTTGGCAGCTCAGGTAGGCTTGCTTTAATTTCATCAACATACTCTTGAGTCAATACGACAGGGAGTAGGTCTGGGCAAGGGAAGTAGCGATAGTCGTTAGCGTCTTCTTTTGAGCGCATGCTACGAGTTTCATCTTTATCTGGATCATACAGGCGAGTTTCCTGCGTGATCTTGCCGCCATCTTCAAGAATGTCAGCTTGGCGCTCAACTTCTGTATGAATGGCTTTTTCGATAAAGCGGAAAGAGTTAACGTTTTTGATTTCGGTACGAGTGCCAAACTCTTCTTGTCCTTTAGGGCGAAGGGAGATGTTTACGTCGCAACGCATTGAGCCTTCGGCCATATTGCCATCACAAATGCCAAGGTAAGTCACGATAGAGTGAATCATCTTGACGTATGCAACGGCTTCTTTTGCTGAGCGAATATCGGGTTCAGAAACAATTTCAAGCAAAGGTGTGCTTGAACGGTTTAAGTCAATACCAGACATGCCATGGAAATCTTCATGTAAAGATTTACCCGCATCTTCTTCTAGGTGGGCGCGAGTGATACCAACACGTTTGGTGGTGCCATCTTCTAGTGTGACGTCAAGGTGACCAATACCAACAATAGGGTCGTCCATTTGGCTGGTTTGATAACCTTTAGGTAAGTCTGGGTAGAAATAGTTTTTGCGTGCAAAAACTGATGTCATACCAATGTCAGCATTCACTGCATGGCCAAACATAACGGCCATTCTTAGGGCTTCCTTGTTAAATACAGGAAGCGCACCAGGCATACCTAGGTCAACCAAGGTTGTTTGGGTGTTTGCTTCTGCGCCAAAGCTTACTGGGGCGCCAGAGAATAATTTAGATTGCGTGGATAGTTGGGCGTGAATCTCAAGGCCAATAACGATTTCCCAGTTCATTCTTATGCTCCTTTTTCCATGCTTGGGGTTTGTAGGTGCCAATCAGTTGCTTGCTGGAACTGGTGTGCAATGTTAAGTAATTTAGATTCAGCGAAATAGTTGCCCATAATTTGAAGGCCAACAGGCATCTTGTTACTAAAGCCGGCTGGTACTGACATGGCTGGGATGCCTGCCAAGTTTACAGATAGTGTGTAAATGTCTTCTAGATACATGGCAACAGGGTCATCTGTCTTACTGCCAATGGCAAACGCTGTGCTAGGTGCAACAGGGCCCATGATGACATCTACTTCGTTAAGAGCGTTAACAAAGTCTTGTTTTATTAGTCGACGGATACGCTGTGCTTTTAGGTAGTAAGCATCGTAATAACCTTCTGATAGTGCATATGTACCGACCATGATGCGCTTTTGTACTTCCTTGCTAAAGCCTTCTGCGCGAGATCTCATATACATATCTAGCAGGTCTTTTGGTTCATCGCAGCGGTGGCCATAACGAACGCCGTCAAACCTTGATAGATTAGAAGAGGCTTCGGACGGTGCAATGACATAATAAGCTGGAATACTTAATTTTAAGTTAGGTAGTGATACATCAATAACACTAGCACCTAATTTCTCAAACTCTTTTACCGCTTCTCTGATTGCATCAGCGACGCCTTGTTCTAGGCCTTCGCCAAAGTATTCTTTAGGCAAGCCAATTTTTAAACCTGTTAAGGGTTTGTTTAGATCCGCTAAATAATCTTGAGTGTCTACTTCTGCAGAAGTTGAATCTTGAGGGTCGAATCCCGCAATAGCATTCATCAAGTGAGCGCAGTCTTCGGCACTTCGAGCCATAGGACCTGCTTGGTCTAAGCTAGATGCATAAGCAATCATACCAAAACGGGAGACACGGCCATAAGTTGGCTTTAAGCCGGTAATGCCGCAAAAAGAGGCTGGTTGACGAATCGAACCGCCAGTATCTGTGCCTGTTGTGGCAACTGCCATGCCTGCTGCAACTGCGACGGCAGATCCGCCAGATGAACCGCCAGGAACAAGGTCGGTGTTCCAAGGGTTTTTAACCAGGCCATAATGACTGTTTTCGTTTGAGGAGCCCATGGCAAACTCATCCATATTTGTCTTACCTAACATAATGGCGCCAGCTTGTTCTAGGCGAGCTGTTACGGTTGACTCATAAGGTGGGATGAAGTTATTTAGCATTTTTGAGGCGCAGGTTGTTTTAATGCCGTTAGTGCAGAATAAGTCTTTATGCGCAATTGGTATGCCGGCTAATGGACCTGCTGTGCCGGCTTGAATCGCTTCATCAGCTTTTTGGGCTGCAGCAAGTGCTGATTCAGAGCACACAGTGATATAGCTATTTAGGCTAGGGTTTAGTTCCTTGATTTTATCAAGGTAGCTTTGTGTTAATTCGACACTTGTAATTTCTTTGTTGCGTAGCTTTTGTACAAGGCTAGAGATGTTTTGTTCAAGCATGATGGTATCCAATTAATCAATCACTTTGGGCACTAAGAAAAGGCCTGCTTCTGTGCTTGGAGCATTCGCTAGGAAAGCTTCGCGACGGTTTTCTTCTGTTACTTCATCTGCACGTAATCTTTGTGTCATTTCCAATGGATTGGAAAGCGGCTCTACACCATCTGTATCGACTGACTGCATTTGCTCAACTAGTTCTAAAACGCTGGAAAGAGATGATTGATATTGAGAAGCATCTTCTTCAGTGAGTGCTAGGCGCGCTAAATGAGCAATTTTTTGCACGTCTTGTTTATCTAGAGACATATTTCACCCATAAATAGTGTGTTGTAAAAAATGTTGGCTATTGTATCGAGAACCAAGGTTGGGTGATAGAGGATTGCCTCAAAAACTGATTAATAAGCCGCTAAATTAAAAAAATTTTAATAAACAATGAAATAGCACCCTCTATTTTGTAGAAAAGCGTGTATTCAGCTTGCCGAATGGGCCTTGGATTGGTACATTTTTACGCTGTTCGTATCGTATCTATCAGGGTGTTGAAATTCATGTTTAAGAAAATCAGGGGAATGTTTTCAAGCGATTTGTCGATTGACCTAGGGACGGCGAATACCCTTATCTATGTTCGCGACCGTGGAATCGTGCTTGATGAACCCTCCGTTGTGGCAATTCGTCATAATGGCAATCAAAAAACCGTTGCGTCCGTTGGTACTGATGCGAAGCGTATGTTAGGTAGAACACCTGGCAATATTACCGCTATTCGTCCATTAAAAGACGGCGTTATTGCAGACTTTCATGTTACTGAAAAAATGCTGCAGTATTTTATTTCTAAAGTACACGAGAATAGCTTGATGAAACCAAGTCCTCGTGTATTAGTTTGTGTACCTTGTAAATCCACTCAAGTTGAGCGTCGTGCTATCAAAGAGTCTGCTTTGGGTGCTGGTGCACGCGAAGTTTATATCATTGAAGAGCCAATGGCTGCGGCGATAGGTGCAGGTCTACCTGTTGCTGAAGCGTCCGGCTCTATGGTTATTGATATCGGTGGTGGTACTACTGAAATTGCAATCATCTCATTAAACGGTGTTGTAACCTCTGAATCTATTCGAGTAGGCGGTGACCGTTTTGATGAAGCTATCACGACTTATGTACGTCGTGCCTACGGTAGCTTAATTGGTGATGCCACAGCTGAGAAAATCAAAACTGAAATCGGTATGGCTTATCATACTGGTGAAGAGTTGCAAATTGATGTTCGTGGTCGTAACTTGGCTGAAGGTATCCCTCGTAGCTTTACACTAAGTAGCACTGAGATACTTGATGCTTTACAAGAGCCACTAGCGCAAATTGTTCAAGCGGTAAAAGGTGTGCTTGAGCAGTCTCCACCAGAGCTTGCTGCTGATATCGGTGAAACAGGTTTGGTGTTAACCGGTGGTGGTGCTTTGTTACGTGAAATTGATCGTCTTATTAGTGAAGAAACTGGATTGCCAGTAATTATCGCTGATGATCCACTGACCTGTGTTGCCCGTGGTGGTGGTATGGCGTTAGAGATGATAGATAAACATGCTTCTGAGCTCTTTACTGCTGATAATGAGTAAAAGGTTAGAGGTGAGCTATTAGTACTCTCTTTTTTGAAGGTAAGGTCTCAGGCTTACGCTTTTTTTTGCTGGTGATCTTATCTTCCATCATGATTGTTGCAGATGCCCGAAGTGGATTTTTTAATCCACTTCGTCCTTATTTGAGCTTCCTTGTTACGCCTATCCAAGTTGTTGTTAACGCACCTCAACAAGCTATTTCTTGGGGAGTAGAGCACCTTGCTAGTCGTGAGTATCTTGTCTCTGAAAATCAAAGATTAAATCAAGATGTTTTGGTTTTAAAAAGCCGCTTGCAAAAGTTAGACTCTTTGCGTGCTGAGAATGTGCGCTTACGTGAATTGCTGGATGCATCGCAGCAGGTTGAAGCTAAAATCATTATGGCCGAAGTCATTGGTTTTGATCAAAATGCTTATAGCCATAAAATCATGATTGATAAAGGCTTCTCTTCTGGTGCTTATGTTGGTCAATCTGTGCTAGATGCGACAGGGGTGATGGGGCAAATTGTTGAGGCGGGTGCTTATAACAGTCGTGTGCTATTAATCGCTGATGCGAGCCATTTTGTGCCAGTACAATTATCTCGAACAGGTTTGAGAAGTATTTTACGAGGCACAGGTGACCTTAAGCGTCTTGCTTTGATGAATGTTCCTCATTCTGCAGATATTAAAAAAGGTGATGTACTGACGACATCGGGATTAGATGATAGGTTTCCAAGTGATTATCCCGTCGGTGTTGTTAAGTCTGTTGTCCGTATCTCTGGTAAGCCCTACGCTGATGTCGAGGTAGTCCCGTTAGCTCAACTAGAGCGAAGTCGACATGTAATGTTAATTGATGTGCCGGAGTCTCAGCGCTAATGAAAGCCAGTTTGGTATTTTTAATCACTCTTCTTATTGCGCTTATGCTTGAAGCATTACCTTTTCCAGATGCTTTTGTTTGGTTTAGGCCAGAGTGGGCGTTGTTGGTTATCTTGTACTGGGTTATTGCGCTACCTTACCGGGTTGGGGTTGGTGTTGCTTGGATGTTGGGCATTATGGTCGACTTGTTGCAAGGCGGTGTATTAGGTCAGCACTCTTTAACTTATGTCATTATTGCGTTTACCTGTGCTGTTTTTTATCAAAGGCTTCGAATGTATCACTCTTGGCAGCAAGGTGTATTTGTTGGCTTGCTTGTCAGTATTAGTCAGTTGGTAGACTTTTGTATTGATAGGTATTTGGGCGACGCCGAACCTACTCTAATGATTTTTGTGCCAGCTATTATAACTGGGGCTTTGTGGCCTTGGTCTTTTGTTGTATTACGTAGTATTCGACGCATGTACGCCATCCGTTAAGGAAAATAAATGATATTGTTAGCTTCAGCATCACCACGCAGAAAAAGCTTGTTAGGGCAGTTGGTGAGGGAGTTCGATATCTTGCCTGCTGATATAGATGAAACCCCATTTGTAAATGAAGATGCTGCTGAATATGTTCAGCGTATGGCTGTTGAAAAGGCTAAAGCAAGCGCAAGCTTGTCGCTTCAATCTGAACTTTCTCCTCCAGATAGGTCTATTATTATAGGCTCTGATACCAGTGTCGTACTTGATGGTGAGATTTTAGGCAAACCTGATAGTTTTGAGAGTGCACAATCCATGTTGCGTTCATTGTCTGGTAAGACACATCAAGTAATGACGGCTGTTTGTCTATTTGATGCTCGCTTTGATCATTTAGCTGTTAAAAATGTTATTACCCAAGTCACATTTCGTAGGATATCTGACCTTGAAATTAGCCGTTATTGGGATAGTGGTGAGCCGCAAGATAAAGCGGGAAGTTACGGTATTCAAGGTTTAGGTTCTGTTTTTGTTGAGCAAATAAATGGTTCTTTTTCTGCTGTAGTTGGTTTGCCTATGTTCGAAACGGCGCAGTTATTGCAGCAAGTAGGAATAGAGCCATTACAGGAGATGTCCAATGAGTGAAGATGTTTTAATTAATGTAACCCCGATGGAAATTCGAGTTGCTCTTGTTGAAAATGGTGTTTTACAAGAAGTTTATATTGAAAGGTCTACTCGTAAAGGTATTGTCGGTAATATTTATCAGGGCAAGGTTGTCCGTGTTTTGCCTGGCATGCAGGCAGCATTTGTAGATATAGGGTTAGAAAGGGCCGCTTTTATACATGTTTCTGAGGTGGCTGAACGTGATGCTGTAAACCCAAGTGATCAAATCGGTGATTACTTGAGAGAAGGTCAGTCTTTGGTTGTTCAGGTGACTAAGGACCCAATTAGCTCAAAGGGTGCTAGGTTAACAACGCATCTATCTATCCCATCTCGTTATTTGGTTTACATGCCAGATCAGTCTCATGTGGGTGTCAGTCAAAGAATTGAAGATGAAGCTGAAAGAGAAAGATTAAAACAGCTTGTTTCAGCTGCACTGACGGAGGCTGATGAGACAAGTGGCTATATTTTAAGAACAGCTGCAGAGGGTGCTGGCGAAGAAGAAATCTTAGCGGATATTAAATTCTTAACGCGTTTATGGCAGTCGGTTAAAAAGCGTATTAGCTCTGCAAAAGCGCCTTCAGTAATCTATGATGATTTACCATTACATTTGCGCACCATGCGTGACTTAGTCAGTCTTAAAACTGAAAAAATACGGATAGATTCTAGAGAGAATTACGCTAAATTAAAGTCTTTTGCGGAAGAGTTTATACCTGAGGTGGGGCAAAGGGTTGAATACTATCCTGGTGAGCGACCTATCTTTGATATTTATAGTGTTGAAGATGAGATTCAAAAAGCGTTAGATCGTAAGGTGCAACTAAAGTCCGGCGGTTATCTTTTAGTTGAGCAAACTGAATCTATGACGACTATTGATGTCAACACGGGAGCTTTCGTTGGTAGTCGAAATTTGGAAGAAACCATATACAAGACTAATTTAGAAGCTGCCACAGCGATTGGTCGTCAACTTAGGTTGCGTAATCTAGGTGGTATTATCATTATTGATTTTATCGATATGGAAGATGAAGAGCATAAACGTCAAGTCTTGCGCATGCTTGAGAAGGTATTGGACGTAGATCATGCTAAGACAAAAATTACAGGTGTGTCTGAGTTAGGCTTAGTTGAAATGACGCGTAAGCGTACTCGTGAGAGCTTGGGGCAAACCTTGTGTGAGCCTTGTCGTTCATGTCGCGGTAGTGGCTTGGTTAAAACGCCTGAAACAGTTTGTTATGAGGTTTTTAGGGAGATACTCAGAGCGGACCGAGCCTACGATTCTCCGACTTATGCTGTGTTAGCTTCTCGTGCAGTAATTGATCGTATGCATGAGGAGGAGAGTGCCAGTGTCGCAGAGTTAGAAGCCTTCATTGGTAAGAGTATTCATTTCCAGGTTGAAACCATGTATACCCAAGACCAATATGATGTGGTTATACGATAATTGTTTGTGATTGATAAGTGTCCGGCCAAATGAGTTTGAGTGTGAAGCGGGCTGCCGATATAGCTTGGTGGCTTTTGGTTTCTGTTGTTCTAATCTTTGCCTCCTTTATGGTTTTGGTGAAGTTTTCTTTGCCTTATGCTGATGAGTACCGTTATCAGATAGAAAGAAATCTAAGTCAAGTTTCTGGATATCAGATAGAGATTGAGAATATATCAGCAAAACTGGAGGGTCTTGATCCTAGTTTTTCTATTGATGGGTTAAGTTTAAAGGCAGAGGGTGAGTCCCAGCCTCTAAGGTTTGAACGATTGATGATTCGTTTAAACTTATGGCAATCATTAATTAAGCTTGAGCCAAACTTTAGCTACATACGTTTATATCAGACTCAAGTGAGTTTTACTGAGGCTTCAGGGCGCTGGTCTTTGACTGGTTTACCTGTGGTTGCATCCCAAAATACGGGCGGTTTTGCTCGTATCTTTAATTATTTTTTAGATCAAAGACAGATATCTTTAATAGATACTCAGTTGTCGGTTCACAGTGAGCGAGTTGGTTTAATTAATTTATCATCTGATGCCATGTATTTACAAAGAACCGCATCAGGGATAGGTGTTAGTGCAAAGGTAAAGCATCAAAACTATGATGATGAATTTAAACTTAATGCTGAAATTCATGGTGATTTAATTCGACCTGATAGTTTAAAGCTTGTTGCAGAGCTTGATTTGCCTGAAATGAGTATTAGTCAATCAGAGCTAGTGGAGCTTGAGCAATTTAAGGTTTCTCAGTTGGATTTTGGGGCAAAGCTTTGGTTATCTTATTCGTCTGGTTCTGACTTATCTTTGGTTGGGAGTCTTAATTTACAGCCGCAATTGTTTTCGGGGGAAAAGCTCTCTTTAGCTTCTAAGCTTAGTTCTCAATACTCACTCAGGACTAAGGAATTAAATCTTCAATTGGCAGATTTAGTTTTTAGCAAGGAGGGGGAGGTTTATCCTGCTGCAAACATTAAGTTAACTAGAAATTTTGAGCAGAAGACTACAGGCTTGTCTTTTGATCAGCTTGACCTCGCTTTAGGATTGGGTCTTGCTATCCCATTTTTAAATGACTCTTGGTTTGTGACAAAAATGCTCACAGCGATGGAGGCTCAAGGTGTAGCAAAGAACGGTCATCTTAAAATAATAGAAAAACCAAAACTATCCGTGACTTATCAGGGAAACTTGATGATAGATTCGGCTCAAGGTTATCAAAATATTCCAAGTGTTGAGAGATTAGAATCGATACTTACAATTAATAATGATCAGGGCTCAATTAGTTTTGTATCTAATGATGCAAGTTTGGCTTTCCCTCTTATGTATCAGGATGTTTGGCTACTAGATGGTGTTGTTGGCCAAGTTGAGTGGGGGCAGCAACAGGATAGTTTCCTCGTGTCGGCAAACGGTTTATACCTGAATCGAAATGGAGCTGACCTTACTGGTGATTTTAGGTTAGAGGTGGTAAGTAATGCGAGCGATACGCTGGCGCTAGATATTCATGGTGAGAATCTTGCCATGGCCGATGGTTTGGCGTACATCCCTAATATTGCCTTGCCTGAGTCTGCCCATAAGTGGTTGCGAGATTCATTATTAGTTGGGCATGCAAGGCAAGCTGACTTTGTATTGCAAACTGAGTTATCAGAAGGTTCCAATCCTCAGTTTTTAGTGGACCTTGATGTCGCAGGGGCTGAAGTAAAGTTTGCGCCTGATTGGCCTGCAGCTAAAGATGTTGATGCAGATGTACAAATTGATAATTCAGGCGTTAGGCTTGAGTTAAATTATGCCGCCTTAGCAGATGTTGAAAGTAGGGATTTATCCCTCTCTATTCCTTTTACTGAAGGTGGGCTAGGGGCTCTAAATTTAGACGGTAAGTTGGCTGATGATTTAGGTGATGTGATGACGTTGCTTGCTCAGACTGATTTAGCTACAGGGGTGCTTAAGCCTTTTCAAACCTGGCGAACTGAGGGGGATGCAAAAGGAGAATTTAAACTTATCCTTCCTCTAGAAGATGATCAAAATGTCAGTCCATATTTTAATCTCGCTTTACAACTTAAAAATAGTCCACTCGAAATAACTGATCTTGAACTGACGGGCAAAATTCTAACTGGGTCTTTGAATTATGATACAGAGAAAGGGATCTATGATTCAGTTTTTGATATAGAGGCTTTTTCTGGTAATGCTAAGCTTAATTTATACGGTGATGTATTACCTTCGAAAGACTTATTGATTAGGGCTGACATCAAAGGTGACTTAAGTCTTGAAGAGGTGATGGCCTGGCAGAAATTACCTGAAATGCTGACCCGAACAGTACAAGGGCAGGTTGGCTTTGTTGCAGATTTTGTGATTAATCCTGAGACGGCTGATTTAGTTGCTATAAATGCTAAAACAGATTTACATGGCGCCAGCGTGTCTCTTCCCGTTCCCTTTGCTAAAACAGCAAACACCCACAAGAACTTAGCGCTTACTATTGATGTGTTATCTGATTATGCTGATGTTTCTATTCTGTATGATGAAAATTACCGTTCTAAATTGCGTTTTTCTGAATCAGGCTTTTATGGTGGTCAGGCTTTAATTAATGAAGTAAGTGATATGCCCCGAGAAGTTCGAGAGGGGTTATCTTTAAGGGGGCAATTACCCCATATTGAATTGGCTGCATGGCGCAAGTTTTTAAATGAATCTGGTAATGAGCCTGAGCCTCAAAGCTTACGCCTATTTGTGCCTGAGTGGCTTTCATTTGTGCACCTAATTGCAGATCAAGTTAGGTTGAATAAAGACAATCTTTTACACAATGTTAAGGTTGAATACGATAGTAGTGAGCGATTAGGTGATATTTATCTTAGTTCTGAAGAAATGAGTTTACAGTTAACTAAAGATTTACAGGGACCTGTTGTTAATTTTTCTTATCTTAGCTGGAATAGTCCAGCTCAAGAAGGTGTTTCGCAAGACAGTGTTAAAAGTACATCTGATTCTGCTGGGATTAAAGCTCAGCAAATACCAAGCATGTCATTGAATATAGATGAGCTAGTTGTTAACAATCAGCCTTATGGTGATTGGCGTTTGATGATTACTAATTTAGGCAAAAAAATTCGAATTGATCCCTTTTCAACCGAGTTAACAGAGGGCGACTTTGTTGGAAGTTTGTTTTGGCAGGATGACGCTAACTCAAATGTAGAGTTGGTATTGGATATAGATGGCGGGAATATTGATGAATTAACCCGAAAATTTTCCAACGAAACCTTGTTGACCTCCAAAAGTTATAAAATAAATGTCAGTCTAAGTTGGTTGGGTACACCGTTTGATATTCAAAGAGATACTCTAACTGGACGAATAGCGTTTTTATCCCAAAATGGTGTGTTGGAAAAAGTTAATGAGCTACCTGGCTTCCTAAAAGCTTTAGGGATCTTTAACTTACATGCGCTAGCGCGTAGATTAACGTTAGATTTTTCTGATGTCAGTTCGGATGGCTTGACCTATGATAAAATGTCTACAACTCTGGTTATTCAAGGTGGTCAGTTAAATACGAATAAGCCTCTTAGTATCGTCTCTCCAACGGTTGAGATTGAGTTGCAAGGCCGCGCTGATTTGGTTACTGAGACACTTGATGAAAGGATGATCGCCTATTTCCCTTTAGGTAATGCATTACCCATTGCTGGTTTCTTACTTGGGATGCCTCAGGTAGCAGGTATTCTATATATAACAGATAAGATATTTGGGGATAAATTATCGAAAGTGACCGGTGTTGAATATTTAATCAAGGGTCCATTTAATGATCCTATTATTACGCCTGTAATACATACGCCAAAAGAGCGCCCCAAAAATAGAGATAAGTGAAATGAAGATCGCAGCAATTCAATTGACAAGTAAAGATGACTGGCAGGCTAATTTAGCAAATATTCAAGCTATGACTGATAAGGCTGTAAGTGAAGGGGCTAATTTAGTTGTATTACCTGAGAATGCTCTTATGTTTGCGGGTAATAAGATGCGTCCTTTAGCTGAATCACCTGATCAAGAGTTGGTATTAAGGGAGCTTTCCCAATTAGCAAAACATCATGAAATTCATCTAGTTATTGGTTCGCATCCAAGTTTAAAACGTCCTGATGGTGATGTGGTGGATTCAGGGAGAGTGAGACAGTCTTGCTTGGTACTTGGTCCGGATGGTGAGCTTAAGGCTAGATACGATAAAATTCACTTATTTGATGTCATGGTTTCTGATCAAAATGGTCAGTATATGGAGTCTAAGGTCATTGAGCCTGGTCAACTTGAGCCTATGGTTGTTGAAATTGAGGGGCTGAAGCTTGGTTTGTCAATTTGTTACGATGTTAGGTTTCCTGAGATGTATCGAAAGCTTGCTGACTGTGGTGCTGATTTAGTTATTGTGCCTGCTGCATTTACTTATCGTACAGGTGAAGCTCATTGGCATACTTTATTGAAGTGTCGAGCAATAGAAAATCAATTCTATGTTTTAGGTGTGAATCAATGTGGCCATCACTCAAGTACACGCCAAACATTTGGGAATTCTGTATGCTATTCTCCTTGGGGAGACTGTTTAGGTCGGCTAGATCATGAGCCTGATATTCTACTGGTAGAAATAGATTTAGCTAAAATAAATGAGTGTCGTGAAACTATGCCTGTTCATAGTCATAGGCGCTTTTATTGAATTTTAGAATATAAAAAAGCGCTTCATAAAGCGCTTTTTTATTAACTAGTGTTGGCTCGTCCTAAATAGGGGTTAGGCAAGTCCAAGTTTTTTGTCTTGAACTTCTCTTAATAGCCTAAATAGCTTTTTACGGTTTGTTGTTTTGCTATTTTGACTGACTTCTTTTTGAGCTTGTCTAATGAGTTGTCTAAAGTGCTGAATATCAACATCAGGGTTTTCGCTTAGGTACTCTTGTAAAACACTTTGACTGTTTTCGCCAATTAATGCGTCACGTAGGTTTTCAAGTTGATGAAACATTTTGTTATGAGCGGCAGAAGTTGTATCAAATAACTCAATGCGAGCTGCAATTTTTTCGTGATCTTCTGTGCGCATAATGCGTCCGATATATTGCATATGGCGACGCATGGCTTCATGCTTCTTTATACGATCAGCTTCAGCTAATGCATCTCGTAGGGTGTCAGACATCTCAACTTTTTTTTGCTGTGCCTTACTTAAATTAAGTAGCTTCTTACCCAAAGCTTGCAGCGCTTCCATTTCACGCTTGATTTGAGTTTTACTAATAAAGTTTTCGTCGTCTTCTAATTGATCAAAGTCTGTCATGTGAGCCTAAATAAGAAAAATAGTTGCTAGCCCTAAAAAGGATAAAAAACCGACTACATCTGTCACTGTAGTGAGTATTACGTTACCCGCAAGAGCTGGGTCTATGCCCAAGCGCTTTAATGTAATAGGGAGGAGTGTGCCGACAAGGGCGGCAAACAGTAAATTAATGATTAATGCGCCCGCTATGATATAGGCAATCTCAATGTTGTCAAACCAATATGCAGTTAAAGCGCCCACAACAATGGCCCAAAGTATGCCGTTTAAAAAGCCGACGACAATCTCTCTGTTTAAAAGCCATCGTGTATTAGCTGCACCTATATGGCCTAATGCTATACCTCGAATAACCAATGTTAGTACTTGTGAGCCTGCTATTCCGCCCATGCTGGCAACAATGGGCATAAGAATGGCGAGAGCAACGACCTGATCAATTGTGTTTTGAAAAAGGCCAATTACATAAGAGGCAATAAAAGCTGTAATCAGGTTAATGCCTAACCAAACTGCGCGACGCTTAGAGGTTTGCATGATGGGGGCAAAAGTGTCTTCGTCATCATCAAGGCCGGCCATACTGAGCATTGAGTGTTCTGCTTCATCTCGAATTACATCGACGACATCATCAATGGTAATACGCCCTAAAAGTTTGCCGGAAGCTTCGTCAATTACTGGGGCAGATACTAAGTCCATTTTTTCAAATAATTGGGCTACTTCACTAGCAGGAGCGTTAGCTTCAATTACCGTTGTCTCTGTTTCCATTATATCTCGTACGCTAGCTTCGGGGTCAGCAACGAGAAGTTTGGTTAGAGGGAGAGTGCCTAAAAATCTATCAGAGCGGCTGACAACTAATAAACTGTCTGTCATGTCAGGTAGACTTGCATGGCGCCTTAAGAAGCGAAATGCAATATCGATAGTGATATTGGGTCGAACTGTGATGGTGTCTGTATTCATTAAGCCGCCAGCAGAGTCTTCTGGGTAGCTTAGGAGTGATTCGACTCTAGATCTGTCTTGAGCCGTCATTGACGCGAGTACTTCAGCTACGACTGTCTCAGGCAGGTTTTGTAGTATGTCTGCTAGGTCATCACTTTCAAGTTGCTCTGTTACGGCAACAAGTTGCTCTGTATCCATTTCCTTAAGGAACTGAACACTAATGTCTTCACTTAAGTATTGAAGTATCTCACCTTCATTCTTTTGTTCTATGAGGTCCCAAAGAAGGCGTCTTTCTTTTGGCGGTGAGGATTCTAGAAGGCGAGCGACATCTTGCGCAGGTAAGGCGCCATTAAGTAAGTATTTAATTTGCATAGTGCCACCGGACTCAAGAGAGTCTGTGACAGTTTGCAGATGTTGTTGCGTATCCTGTTCAACCATTTGGTTTAGGTATTATTCTTCTTCGTCAAAGCGATTATTGATAAGTGCTGTTATGGCTTCAAGTGCTGCAGCTTCATCTTCACCATTGGTTTTGATTGTAATATTGGTGCCTTTTGAGGCAGCTAGCATCATCATTGCCATGATGCTTTTACCGTCCACATTGCGACCTTCTTTATCTATTGTAATATCACATGAAAATCGTGATGTCGTTTCGACTAGTTTACCAGCTGCTCTGGCATGTAAACCTAGTTTGTTAATAATAGTGATCTCTTGCTCTAACATGTTGGTCCCTATAACAATGATTTAAATGTGTCGTAAAGTGCCTGGTTTGAATTTGCTTGTCTTAAGGACTCTAACTTTTCTGGAGACTGAGCAAATTCTGCAATCTGACCTAGTGTTTTTAGGTGGTGATCACATTCTTGTGGCGGCACAATTAAAGCAAATATTAGATCGACTTTTTTGCGGTCTATCGCGTCAAAGTCAATTGCCTTTTCTAAAGAGATAACAACCATTGCTGTATGGTTTGCTTCTTCCAAGCGGCAATGAGGTACAGCAATACCTTGGCCTACGCCAGTACTTCCAAGTTTTTCGCGAGCCAGTAAAGCATCAAAAACGGCTTCTTTGTCGCAATGAAGTCTATCTCCTACCAAATTAGCAATGCTTTCAAGTGTTCTTTTTTTGCTGGTCGTAGCAAGATTCGCGATTACTAGTTCTGGTTTTAAAATGTTAGTTAATGACACTTTCTATTCCGCTTTATATTAGTCTTTTTCGTTCATTTGAAGGGGGGATGTTCATTGCTTCACGGTATTTAGCAACGGTTCTCCTTGCCACTTGTATGCCTTGATCTGCCAATGCCGTTGCAAGCTTGTTGTCGCTTAAAGGCTTTTTGGCGGGTTCATCGGTAATGAGTTTTTTGATCATGGCTCGTATTGCTGTTGATGAGCACTCTCCACCAGAGTCAGTACTTACGTGACTGGAGAAGAAGTATTTCAATTCAAAGATGCCTCTAGGTGTGTGCATATACTTTTGAGTGGTAACACGAGAGATCGTGGATTCATGCATACCAACTTCTTCTGCAACATCATGCAGCACCATAGGTTTCATAGCTTCTTCACCTAGCTCAAAAAAATCTATTTGTTTTTCAACAATACAGCTAGCTACTTTGAGTAGGGTTTCATTCCGACTTTGGATGCTTTTTAAAAACCATTTGGCTTCTTGCAAAGAGTTTTTAATGTAGTTCACTTCCTCTGTTTTTTTAGAGCTATTAGCAAGTGATGAATAGGTTTTGTTGATTCTAACGGGAGGAAGGGCATCGTTGTTAAGCTCAACTTGCCAGATATCATTACGTTTTCTGACATTAACATCTGGAATAACGTAATCAGTATCATCTTGATCGATAAGAGAACCAGGTCTTGGGTTAAGTTGCTGTATTAGAGCAATAACTTCCTTTAGGGCTTCTTCTTTTAGTTTTGTTTTGCGAGATAGCTGGGTGAAGTCTCTGCTTCCTAATAGAGCGAGGTGCTGATTTATTAGGTTGTGAGTGCTCTTGTAAAGAGGGTGTTCTTTGTAAGCTTGTAATTGAACTAGCAAGCATTCTCTTAAATCAGCTGAACAAACGCCTACAGGGTCAAAGCATTGTAGCCTATGTTGTACAGCTAATACCTCGTCCTCTTCTAATTCTTCAAGTTGTGGCATTAAGCCTTGCCAGATCTCATTGATAGAAATGCTTAGGTAGCCATCAGGTTGGACGCACTCAATAATAGAGTAGGCAATTTCAATATCACGTTCAGAAAAAGGCGTTAAATTAAGTTGCCAGATCAGGTGGTCTTGGATGCTTTCTGAAGGTGCATTTCTGCTCTCAAAATCAAAGTCATTGTCGTAGCTTTGGCTTTCTGATGCTGCTGCGGAGTTTTGATAAGTATCATCCCAAGAGCTGTCGATGGATAGTTCTTCTGGGATGCTTTCTGTCCACTCAGACTCTACTCTTGCTTCATCATTATTTTGGCTATTTGAATTAGCTTCATTATCTTTTTTGTCGGTATTTTCTTCTACACTAGTATCATTAAAGTCATCATCATCCATTTCTAAAAGGGGATTAGATTCTAAAAATTCATGGATTTCTTGTTGCAGGTCCAATGTAGATAATTGCAGTAAACGTATGGCTTGCTGCAATTGAGGTGTCATGGTCAGTTGTTGACCAATTTTTAACTGTAAAGATTGCTTCATAGTGAAACACTTTCTGTAAGAATGATTTGGAACGAGTTATGCATATTACTCCCTTTTTCAGTAAAAGAGAAAGATCTAGAGTCGGAAGTTGTCGCCTAGGTAAACTTTTTTTACCTGTTCATTCGAAATGACTTCTTCCGCATTGCCTGAGGCGATAATGTGTCCATTGCCCACTATGTAAGCTTTGTCGCAAATATCCAATGTTTCTCTAACATTATGGTCAGTAATTAAGACGCCAATACCGCTTTGTTGAAGGTGTTTGATGATTTGTTTGATATCCCCAACAGAGATAGGGTCAACGCCAGCAAAAGGTTCATCTAGCAAGACAAATTTTGGGTTCATAGCTAGTGCTCTTGCTATTTCAACACGACGCCTTTCACCACCAGAAAGTGCCATGCCTAAATTCTTTCGTATATGTGTAATGTGGAATTCGTTAAGAAGCTCTTCAAGCTTCTCCTCTCTTTCTTGTTTGGAGAGACTTTTTCTAGTTTCCAAGATGGCGGCAATATTATTTTCAACAGACATTTTTCGAAATATGGACGCTTCTTGAGGAAGGTAGCCTATGCCTTTTTGTGCTCTTGCATGCATGGCTAAATGTGTTACTGGCTCGCCATCAATAAAAATGCCACCTTCATCATTCGCAACCATGCCAACTATCATGTAGAAGCAAGTGGTCTTGCCTGCGCCATTTGGCCCTAATAAGCCAACCGCTTGGCCGGACTCTACAGCTATGGATACATCAATAACAACTTTACGTTTTTTGTAGCTCTTAGCCAAATTTTTAGCTTCTAGAATCGCCATTAATTAGCCTTAGGGGGTGTGTTAGATTGGGGTTGTAATGTCATGGAAACACGACCACCTTTGTTTTTCTTTGCTTCGAATGTGCCTGTTTTCATGTCGTAGCGGATAAAGCCTGCTGCAATTTCATCTTCACCTCGCTTAATAAAGCCTTCACCTTCTACTTCTAAAATAGAGGTGCTGCTATCATAGAAAATTTTGGTGCCACGGCTAATAACCATATTGCCAGCGATATCTACTTGTTGGCTAAAGTTTGCAGCTTGACCATCTGTCCCTTTAGCAAAGATTTTGTCGTATTTGTTAGTGGACTTTGAGCTAGTAATGGTTAGTTTATTGGCACTAATCAGTATGCTGCCTTGGCTAACTTTTACATTGCCTATGTAGATAGCATTGCCTTTTTCATTATCTATGAAGGCTGAATCTGCTTCGATTTCAATGGTTTCTTGAAAATCTTCAGGTAACGCATACCCAGAAGTGGCGCTAATGGTGCAGCTTAATAAAAATAAGCATTTAACGATTTTGTTCATAACTTCCTCGTACAGATCCCTGCATGGTTACTTTATTTGTGCTGGTAAATGCAGTGATAGTGTCTGCTTTAATATTGCCTTGTGCTGATGTGATGTTGGCTTTGCCAAGGCTAGTAATACTTTGATCTTTATCTGTATAAATAATGCTGTTGGATGTAATGACAGTTGGTACAGATTCATTTGATTGGTTTGTCATCTTAGCAGAACCATTTAGCAATATGTCGTTACTTGAATCTTTAATTAAGCCTGTTTCGCTAGAAGCTACCCAAATACTTCCGTTTTGAGTTTTGCTTACTATAGGCTCAATAAGATGAGACTCTCCTTGCATTGGGTAGTGTTTAATTTCTTTCGCTAACAACTTTTCTGTCAACTGGCCATCTATATTAAATGTTTTTGTTTCAACACCTTCTAAAAAAAAGTCTGGTGCAGATTCTAATTCACTTTTTTGTACCAAACTTTGTTTAGGTGTAAGGCCAAACCAAAATGTGAAACTAAAAACTAGCATTGCACCTAGAGCAATTGAGACCAGTGTCCATTTCTGTTTCATGATAAATCTTTACCTAGCTTGTAAAAATAGACTGATTAAATAAGTAGCATAACTGATAAGCAGTATAATACCGATCCATTTTGGGATGCTGGTTGATTTAGTTCTACGGAAAATCAGGATGCAAAGTGCTAAAAATAGCGAGGTGCAGAACATCCACCAATAATCTCTGCCCATGATGTTAGGGTCTATAAGTCCAGGGGCAATAATAGCTGGTAAAGGAAGTACAGTTGCTAAATTAAACAGGTTTGAGCCTAAAATGTTACCTATGGCAATGTCGTGGTGACCTTTAAGGGCGCTTGTTATTGACGCTGCAAGCTCTGGTAAACTCGTTCCAATTGCTATGATGGTTAATCCGATAAGTAACTCACTGACACCAAAAGCAACCGCTATACCTGTCGCACCCCAAACTAGAATTTTTGAACTCAAAATTAAAACGGCTAGACCTATTACGGCTATTGTCAGTGATTTAGTAACGCTCGACCCATCGTCTTCTGGTAGCTCCTGTGTAAGCTCCTCTTCTAGACCTTTGCTGTTTCGTAACAGTAAGAATAGTGCGACAAAAAAAGCAATAATAAGGATAATGCCATCTAAAAACTCTAAGCTGTTATCCATCATAAGTAAGCCAGCAAGTATGGTGATACCTAGCAGAATAGGCACTTCTTTGGTAGCAAGACCTTCTTTTATTGGGATGGCGCTGATTAATAACGTGGCGCCAAATACAAGCGCTACATTTGCAATGTTAGACCCCAAGACGTTCCCTACAGCAATTTCAGGTGCACCATCTAGTGCAGCAATCGCTGATACAACCATTTCGGGGGCTGAAGTGCCTAAGGCAACTAAGGTGAAACCAATAACAATTGGGCTTACATTTAGTTTTTCTGCTACCAATGCAGAGTGCTCAATGAACTTATCGGAACTAAAAACTAGGAGAATGAGACCAAAAAATAGGGCAGCAGAGAATAGCAGCATGAGGTAAAACTAACTCGTGTGAAAAATGATGCCTAATTTAATGAAGTTTGCTCCATAAATTCAAGACCTTAAATGCCATAAACCACTTAATCTCCTTGTTTTAGTGTTCAATTTATTAAAATCCAGTGTAATATTCACGTTTGGTGATAAAGAACCAGGGAAAACTGATGAGCAATAACTTTGTTGATATTCAAAATATGAGTTTCTATCGTGGTGATAGAGCAATTTATAAAGACATATCGCTACAAATTCCAAAGGGTAAAATTACCGCGGTTATGGGTCCGAGTGGAACAGGTAAAACTACCTTGTTACGTTTGATTGGTGGTCAGTTAATGCCTGATGAGGGCAAGGTTTTATTAGATCAGCAAAATGTACCAGATTTGTCTAGAAAGCAATTATACGAAGCTAGAAAGAAAATTGGCATGTTGTTTCAAAGTGGCGCACTTTTTACTGATATTAGTGTCTTTGATAATGTTGCTTTCCCATTAAGAGAGCATACGAACTTCAGTGAAGATGTTATTCGTGATGTGGTTTTAATGAAATTACAGAGTGTTGGCCTACGCGGGGCAGCGAACTTAATGCCTGCTGAACTTTCAGGGGGAATGGCTCGACGAGCGGCTTTGGCGCGTGCAATTGCACTTGATCCCCAATTGGTTATGTTTGATGAGCCTTTTGCTGGTCAAGACCCTATCTCAATGGGGGTAGTTGTTGAGTTGATAAAACGATTAAACCAATCAGTGGGAATGACTTCAGTATTAGTTTCCCATGATGTTGAAGAGTCTCTTTCAATTGCTGATTATGCCTATATTCTCTCGGGTGGTGCTGTTGTTGCACAGGGTACGCCTGATGAGATTCGAGCATCTTCAGATGAAAGGGTTAAGCAATTCTTAGGTGGTTTGCCTGACGGTCCTGTTCCGTTTCATTTTGATGCGATGGATTATCAAGAGGATATGAAAATGGGTGGGAATGCTAGATGAAATCAATACAGTCGGCAGGATTGACTGCGATTAACTCGATTGCTGCTTTTGGTAGAGCCGGGTTATTTCTGATCCATGTGATGTTACATAAGCCCAAATCCTTTTCTGGGGCGATGAATTTGTTGATAAAGCAAATTTATTCAGTGGGTGTGCTGTCCCTAGTTATTATTGTTGTGTCTGGGCTGTTTATCGGAATGGTACTAGGGCTTCAAGGTTATACAATTTTAGCAAAGTTTGGCTCTGAGCAGGCAGTAGGGCAGTTACTTGCATTGACATTGTTACGTGAGCTCGGTCCAGTCGTTACTGCTTTGCTATTTGCCGGTCGAGCTTGTTCTGCGCTTACTGCAGAGATAGGTTTGATGAAAGCGACAGAGCAGCTTTCTAGCCTTGAAATGATGGGGGTTGATCCTTATCGACGCATTATAGCGCCACGATTTATAGCTGGTTTAATTTGTCTGCCGATTTTATGTGTCATTTTTTCAGCAGTGGGCGTGCTAGGTGGTGAATTTGTTGCTGTGAGTTGGTTACAAATTCATGGAGGAAGTTTTTGGTCATTGATGCAGCAGTCAGTCTATTTTTCAACGGATGTTGTTAATGGCATTATTAAAGCATTTTGTTTTGCCATAGCGACAACTTGGATTGCTGTGTTTCAAGGATATGAATGCGAGCCAACGTCAGAAGGCATAGGTAAGGCTACAACACGTACTGTAGTGTTAGGGTCTTTGTCTATTCTCGTATTAGATTTTATTTTAACCGCCGCTATGATAGGGGATTTTTAGCATGAAAAATAAGCAGCTAGAGCTTATGGTTGGTATGTTTGTTATTTTAGGGTTTGCTGCTTTAGCGTATTTAGCTATTCAAGTAAGTGGGCTTTCTGGTTCCAGTTCAAAAGATGTATATCAAATACAGGCAAGATTTGATGATATTGGTGGCCTTACTGAAAGAGCAAAAGTCTCTATTGCTGGTGTCACTGTTGGTGAAGTAGATAGTATTGTTCTTGATAAAGAGCTTTATATGGCACTTGTAACATTTAATATTTATGCGGATGTTGAAAATATTCCTACAGATAGTTCATTTGCTATTTTGACCAATGGTTTATTGGGTGAAAAATATGTGGGGGTGTCGATTGGTGCAGAAGAAGAGTACTTAACTCAAGGTGGAGAAATATATGATACACAATCTGCCTTAGTGTTAGAAAACCTTATTAGTCAGTTCTTATTTGAATCGACTCAAGGGGATTGATTATGAAAATATTATTATCCGTTTGTGTTTTACTTTTATCCCTAGTTACTCAATCGGCTTATGCTCAGCTTGGGCCAAGAGAGCAGGTTGTTAATGTTGTTGAATTATTGAAGACTGAGATTGTTGCCAATCGTGACGTTTTATCAAAGGATAAAGCGGCTTTAAGGCAGAAAGCAGACGAAATTCTTTCACCTTTGATTAATTTCGATAACTTTGCGAAGAATGTAATGGGGAAATATTATCGTAGGGCCTCAAAAGAGCAAAGATTAGAGTTTTCAACAGTGACAAAACAAACACTTTTGAATAGTTATGCGACCGCTTTATTAGAGTTTGATGAAGAGAAGGTGAAAATTTTACCTTTAGCCCCTTCAAAGAAAAAAAATAAAGCTAGAGTGAACATGGAGTTTGTGACTGATGCTGGCAGCTTGGTTGATATCGTATTTTTGATGAAGCTGAGTAAGCAAAACGAATGGTTGCTCGATAATGTGATTATTAGTGGTATTAATTTCGGCCTAACTTTTAGAAAGCAATTTGCATCCATGGTTCAAAAAAACAAAAACAACATAGACTTGGCGATTGCAAGCTGGGCTAAGTCATTGGAAAAGAGAGTTGAGTGAGCATGCTTGAATTGGTGGAAAGTGATAAGGAAATTAGCATTTTAGGAGAATACCAAGCAGCAGAGCTTATGATGCTTGAAGCTAACCTAAGCAAATGTTTAAACTCTCTCGATACAGCTAAAGACTTAAACTTAACCTCTTTGAAAGGAAGTGATAGCGGGCTAATTGCATTACTTTTGTTTTATCAGAGGTTTGCAAATAAAAAACATTGGCAAGTAAATTTAATAAATGCCAGTGCCGGAGTGAAAGGTCTGATAGAATTGTCCCAGTTGAATGATTTTTTTACACTAGTTGATGATAAATAGTCGTGTAATGGCGTGTTTTGACTAGTTGATTTAAAGTTTTTTGGTAATTAGAGCCAATATACAGAATAAGTTATAGGCGTTATTTAAGATTTGGAGTTGTTGTGAACGCAAACGAAGTAAAAGCATTATTAGAAAATGAAATTGAAAGCTGTGAAGTGATTGCCGAAGGAGAAGGGTGTAACTTTCAATTGACCCTGATTTCTCCTGTTTTTGACGGTTTATCTATGGTGAAAAGACAACAGCTGGTTTACGCGCATCTTCAAGATTCGATTGCCAGTGGCGCAATTCATGCCGTTACTATGAAAACCTATACACCAGCACAATATAGTCAATTAAACTAATTACGCGTTAAGGAAACAGTATGGATAAGCTGCTAATTACTGGCGGTCAGTCACTTAATGGTGTGGTTAGAGCATCTGGTGCAAAAAATGCAGCTTTGCCTATTTTGGCTGCAACACTTCTTACAAAGCAACCTATTACGATTAAAAATCTACCTCATTTGCACGATATTACGACCATGTTGGAGTTGTTAGGCTCTATGGGGTGTGGTGTTGTTGTTGATGAAAAAATGAATGTTCAGTTAGATGTCTCTACTGTCAACCGCACTGAAGCGCCTTATGAATTGGTTAAGACAATGCGAGCTTCAATTTTGGTGCTGGGGCCTTTAGTTAGTCATTTTGGCGAAGCCATAGTTTCTTTGCCTGGTGGCTGTGCAATAGGTAGCCGTCCTGTAGATCTTCACTTACGTGGTCTTGAAGCGATGGGTGCAGATATTCAAGTAGAAGGCGGTAACATTGTTGCTAAAGTTGATGGTCGCCTAAAAGGGGCGAGAATTTTCTTTGATAAGGTAACGGTAACAGGAACAGAGAATCTTTTGATGGCTGCTGTTTTAGCTGATGGTCGCTCTATTCTTGAAAATGCTGCTCGTGAACCAGAAGTTGTTGATTTGGCTGAATGCTTGATTGCTATGGGAGCGAAAATCACGGGTCATGGTACAGATACTATTACCATTGATGGCGTGGAAGAGCTTTTTGGTACTGAATATTCTGTAATGCCTGATCGAATTGAAACAGGTACCTTCCTTGTTGCCGCTGCAATTACCGCAGGTAAGGTAAAAGTTGTCGATACTGATGTTCATTCAATGGAAGCAGTACTTGCCAAACTTGAAGAGGCGGGTGCCAGTGTTGAGGTGGGTGAGGATTGGATTGAACTTGATATGCAAGGGCGTCGTCCTAAGGCTGTTAATATCAGTACAGCACCTTACCCTGCTTTCCCAACAGATATGCAGGCTCAATTTGTAGCATTAAATGCTATTGCAGATGGTGTGGGGCGAGTTACAGAAAATATCTTTGAAAACCGTTTTATGCATGTTGATGAGATGTTGCGTATGGGGGCTGATATTGAAGTGAACGGTAATACTGCCATTGTTAAAGGTGGTAGTGCGCTTAAAGGTGCCCCAGTGATGGCGACGGATTTAAGGGCTTCTGCGAGTTTAGTTCTTTCTGCATTAGTAGCAGAAGGGGATACTAAGATAGATCGTATTTATCATATTGATCGTGGTTATGAATGTATTGAAGAGAAGTTTGGTTCTCTCGGCGCGAAAATATCAAGGGTATTAAATTAAAATGAGTAAGACGTTAACAATAGCTTTATCAAAAGGTCGAATTCTTAAAGAGACTTTACCTTTATTGGAAAAAGCCAACATTATTCCCGCAGAAGATATTTCGAAAAGTCGTAAACTGATTTTTGATACCAACCATGAAAATATTAAGCTTGTTATTCTAAGGGCAACAGATGTGCCGACATACGTAGGGCATGGTGTTGCTGACTTTGGTGTAGCGGGTAAAGATGTATTGATGGAGTCAGATACAAGTAATATCTATGAGTTGCTTGATTTGGAAATTGCAAAATGTCGTTTAATGACAGCTGGCGTTGTAGGTGTGCCAGAAACAACAGGTCGCTTGAAAGTGGCATCTAAGTTTACGACAACAGCAAAAGAGTATTTTGCACAGCAGGGCATACAAGCGGATGTAATTAAGCTTTATGGTGCAATGGAATTGGCGCCAATTATGGGATTAGCTGATTTAATTGTGGATATTGTTGATACAGGAAACACCCTTAAAGCGAATGGGCTTGAGGCGCGTGATCTTATTGCTGATATCAGTACTCGTTTGGTAGTCAACAAAGCGGCTTATAAAACTAAGTATGATCAGATTCAGCCTATTATGGAAATGCTGCAGTCTGCAGTTGAAGGTGAAAGAAAAAGCTAATGAGCATTAATATAAAAAGACTTTCTACTCAGGAAGAGGGTTTTAAAAATGAGTTGGATGCTCTTCTGGCGTGGGACTCAGTTTCAGACTTAGATGTCCAGCAAACGGTTGCGAATATTGTCTTTGATGTACGCAAGCGAGGAAATGATGCCTTGCTTGAGTACACAAATAAGTTTGATCGCTGCGAGTTTAAAACAGCAGAACAATTAGAAGTGCCTGTTGCTGATATTCAAGCGGCAATAGCTCGTGTTGATGCAAGTATTTTACAAGCGTTAAAGTCGGCAGCTGAGAGAGTGAAGTCATATCACCTTCATCAAAAGCAAGACTCTTGGCAGTATGAAGAGGCTGATGGCACAGTTTTGGGTCAGCAGGTGATGCCTCTTGATAGAGTTGGTGTTTATGTGCCTGGCGGTAAAGCGGCTTATCCATCTTCTGTTTTGATGAATGTTATGCCTGCAAAAGTTGCTGGTGTGAAAGAAATTATTATGGTCGTTCCAACGCCTGATGGTGTGGTTAACGATATTGTGCTTGCTGCTGCTAGCATTGCGGGTGTTGATCGTATTTTTACTGTTGGTGGTGCTCAAGCTGTTGCTGCGCTTGCTTATGGTACAGAAACTATTCCTAAAGTAGATAAAATTGTGGGCCCGGGTAATATCTTTGTGGCGACAGCTAAACGAATGGTTTTTGGTGCGGTTGGGATCGATATGATTGCAGGGCCATCTGAAATTCTTGTTGTTTGTGATGGTAAGACCGACCCGGATTGGATTGCGATGGATCTGTTCTCACAAGCGGAGCATGATGAAGATGCTCAATCTATTTTGATCTCACCAGACGCAGCTTATCTAGACAAAGTTCTAGAGTCGATGAATAAGTTGCTTGAAGGTCAAAGTCGTAAAGATATTATTCTAGCTTCATTGGAAGGGCGTGGAGCTTTAGTTCATGTTGCAAGTATGGATGAGGCGATTGAAATTGCTAATCATGTGGCAGCCGAACACTTAGAGTTATCTGTTGATCAGCCTGAATTGTGGGCGCCTAAAATTCGTCATGCTGGTGCTATTTTTATGGGGCGACACACGGCTGAGGCTCTAGGTGATTATTGTGCAGGGCCTAACCATGTTTTGCCAACATCAGGTACTGCTAGATTCTCATCTCCTTTGGGTGTTTATGATTTTCAAAAACGTAGTTCCTTGATTAATTGCTCTGTTCAGGGGGCTAGTGAATTGGCTAAAATTGCTGGTCCTTTGGCTAGAGGTGAGTCTCTACAGGCGCATGCAATGTCAGCAGAGTATAGACAAATCAAGGATTAGGTTTTGTTAAAACGTGAAGCACCTGATCATCAGCGAAAAGCACTCTATCAATTAAGAGTGGTAACGCGAATTTTTGCTTTGGTTGTGATATTTCTTTTGGTTGTCGGCTACTTCTTGCCAAAGAAATATCATATTGAGCGCTCTATCAATATTGATGCGACACAAATTGAGGTTGCAGACTTTTTAGCGAAAGCGTCCAATTTGTCTGGATGGCTTTATGTGCAGAAAGGACAAGTTGAGTTGCTTGATGTTGCGCTTACGCAGGATTTAATCTTGGCTATTAACTATGAGTCTGGTGATAAAGGCTCAATTAGAATTGGCGAGCTTAGATCTGCTAAATATAAATTTGATGTTATTCCCAAAGAGGGGCAAAGAGTAGTTGCGAATGAACTTAGCCTTGAGGCGTTAGAGTCTGGTAATGTAACCCGAGTTTCCTGGTCTATTAATGGCGAGCTAGAATCGGGGTTGTTGAGCCCTTATCTTGCTTTATTTGCTAATGATATTGCTGGAGCAAACTTCGAAAAGAGTTTGTCTCAGTTAAAAGTTCGTCTAGAAAAATAAACTCAAATTTAGTTTTAAAAGTGCCGCTATTCAGCGGCATTTTTTATTTATGGTTTCTCTGCTCCCATCATAGGTTGCTCACCAAGTTTAATGCTTGTTTGATAGGATTGAGTACCTCTTACGCCAACAATAGAAACGACTTTTCCCGGTTTGTATTTTGCAATTTGATTTCGAGTATTATTGGCATTAGTTGTCGCTATGCCATCTATACTCAATAAAATGTCTCCACTTAAAATGCCGGCGTGCTGAGCAGGGCTCTTATTGTTGACATCTGAAACCAGCAAGCCTTCTTTAATATTTAGGTTTAGGATTTTTACCGTAGCAGGTGTTATTTGTCTCGCTTCTATACCCAAATAGCCGCGCTCTACTTTACCAAACAAGATGAGGTCTTCCATAATGTCAACAGCGTCAGCGATTGGGATTGCAAAGCCTATACCTTGTGAGCCGCCGCTGTTTGAATAAATTGCTGTGCTGATTCCAATGATTTCGCCTTGGCTGTTGATAAGTGCGCCACCTGAATTGCCAGGGTTTATTGCCGCATCAGTTTGAATGAAGTTTTCATAAGCATTAAGCCCTAGTTGGTTTCTTCCCATAGCACTTATGATACCCATTGTAACCGTTTGACCTATCCCAAATGGGTTGCCTATGGCGAAAACTAAATCTCCAACCGAAGTCATATTTTGTTCTGGCATTTTGATACTAGGTAACTCAAGAAGTTTTATTTTCAATAGAGCTAAGTCAGTCGCAGGGTCTGTGCCTATAAGTTTAGCCCTTGTTTGACGACCGTCTCTCAGCGCAACAATAATGCCGTCTGCACCTTTGATAACATGATGGTTGGTAAGTATGTAACCATTATCTGATGTGATTACTCCAGACCCTAGGCCAACTGATTTGTTTGATGTTTTTTGAGATAAAGAGTTGCTTGCTTTGCTGCTCGTAACTTTCTTTTGTGTGTAGATATTTACAACCGCTGGGGCGGCTTGATTGACTGAGTTTGCATAACTTTGAGTGTGCACTTCTGAGTGAGACTCTTTGATTTGGAAGTAAAGTAGATAAGATAAACCAAGACATAGACCTACTAAGCTGGCTAAAATTGTATTGAGATTAAGTTTTTTACTTATCATAATTTTTATTAATACTGCCTATGGAGATGATGGTGAATCGTCACGAATTTGAAAAAGCGCTAACCGCTATTCTAAAGCCAAACAAGTTTAAAGACTATGCCCCAAACGGTTTGCAGGTTGAAGGATCGGAAAAAATTTCAAAAGTAGTCACAGGAGTGACGGCCTCTCAAGCGCTTATTAATGAGGCGGTTAAGTTACAAGCTGATACTATCTTGGTTCATCATGGCTATTTTTGGAAAGGTGAGTCACAGGTGATGACAGGGGTAAAATATAAACGCATTTCTAGTTTGATTAAAAATGATATTAATCTATTTGCTTATCACTTGCCGTTAGATGCGCATCCAGAGTTAGGTAATAACGCTCAATTGGTGAAAAAATTTGGATTAGAAAACCCTCAGCCATTGCAAGCCTATTTGCCTTTAGAGGAATCAATAGGCGTTGTTGCCGAGTTTAAGTTGGCGGTTGGGGTTAATGAGGTGAAATCGATCGTTGAAAAAGAATTGGGTCGTAAGGTCTTGTTGGAGTTTGCAGGAAAATCTGAAATCAAAGCGGTTGCCTTATGTTCAGGTGGCGCGCAGGGGTATATAGAGCAGGCGGTTGAAAGAGGAGCTGACTTATATTTGACTGGTGAGGTATCTGAGCAAACGATACACTTAGCGCGTGAATACGGTATTAACTTTATTGCGGCTGGTCATCATGCAACAGAGCGTTATGGTGCAAAAGCTATGGCTCGCTATATACAAGATGAGCTTGGAATTGAGGCATGCTTTGTAGATATAGATAACCCTGCCTAGGGCTATCTATATTATCTAGTGCTTTGGCTTTTAATAATTAAGGAGTGTTGCTTTTTTCTTGCTCTTTATTAAAGCCGAAGTCTTCAGATAGGGTTCCAGGAGACTGTACATCTGTTTTTAAGGCGTAGTCTCTAGGCGGCTCTGCTTCTATCTTAGGGGTGTCTTCAATTTTTGCTGTTGTATTTATGTCGGAGTTGTTTTGTATGTTGACGTTGCTTAGTTCAAGGGCGCCATTTGCAATTTGATTTCTTAGTTTAGCAACAGTTGTCTCTGCTTGCTCAAGAGCATTCTCAGTTTCTTCAAAAAAGCTATCTATAGCAACCTGCTGTTTATCAAGCTCGTGTTTCACAGCATCGGGAGATAAAATTGTAGTGTTGTTTGTCGCCGATTTATTTTCTTTTTTCAAGCTCATGCCCAAAAATAGGCCTACAGCTGCGCCAGCGATAAAAATTACCGCATCAATTACTTCTAAGTTCATGACTTACTCCAAAAATATAACAAGTTAAGTATAGCTGAATCTTGTCTCGAAAGAAGCCTTATTGAGATGAGCTTTGGTGAGAATTTTGCTAGAATTAGCTTCAATTTAATTGGTTTGTTTATCTTTCAAAGTTTAAGAGCCCTATGACCCCTTTATCACGTTACCGCAAAGATTTAACTCGTTCTGATTTTGCCTACGATCCTGCACAAGAAGAGGCTGTTGAGGCCTTACAAGATCTGTTTGATCGAATTGTAAATAAAAAGCCTGAAGCAACAGGTGGATTCCTAAGCTTTTTTAAGAAAAGCAATAAGCCTGAAGTGGAGAGGGGTTTATATTTTTGGGGGGGAGTAGGTCGAGGTAAAACGTATTTAATGGATACGTTTTATGATTGTTTGCCAACTGAAAGAAAGCTTCGTTTGCACTTTCACCGTTTTATGCAAATGGTCCATAAAGAGTTGCGTGAAGTTAAAGATGTTAAAAATCCATTGGAGGTCGTTGGAAAGCAAATATCGGCTAAAGCTGAGGTCTTATGCTTCGATGAATTTTTTGTGAAAGATATTACCGATGCAATGATTTTGGCAGGGCTTCTAAAAGTGTTGTTTGAAAATGGCACCAGCCTGGTGGCGACATCAAATATTGAGCCTGATGGCTTGTATGAAAATGGTTTGCAGCGAGCTCGCTTTTTACCTGCTATCGATCTGGTTAATAAACACACCCGTGTCATGAATATTGATGGTGGTGTTGACTATCGTTTACGTGCGCTCAAACAGGCAAGTCTTTACTATACGCCACTAGGACAAGAGTCAGAGGCTGCTTTAGCGGCTTGTTTTGCTCGTTTAGCGCCTGATTTAGCGCAAGCAAAAGAAGGTGGTGTGGTAGAAATTGAAAACCGAAAGATACATTTACAGAATAGTTGTGAAGATATCGCTTGGTTTGACGTATACGCATTATGTGATGGGCCGAGAAGTCAGGTTGATTATATTGAAATCGCAAAACTTTATACTACGGTTATCGTGTCTAATGTTCCTCAGTTTGATACGACTCGTGATGATATGGCTAGGCGATTTATTAATTTAGTGGATGAGTTTTATGACAGGCATGTAAAACTTATTGTGTCCGCAGAAGTAGAAATTCCTGAAATATATAAAGGAACACAATTGGCTTTTGAGTATGACAGAACCGTCAGTCGTTTACTTGAAATGCAATCTGAAGAGTACTTGTCGCTAGAACATAGGCCATAAAGGTAAGTGATAGCGATAATATCTTAATGTTTATCTAGGATGTGCTCTTTATAAAGTAGGGTGGAATGTGTATAATCCGCTCGCCTTTTTTAAAAGGTATATGCACGTTATGTTTTCGATACGAAGACATAACCAATAATAATAGGTATTGAGCATGTCAATACATGCTAAATGAAAGGGTTTTTGATGAAAACTTTTACTGCAAAACCTGCTGAAGTAAGACGCGACTGGTTCGTAGTTGATGCTGAAGGCAAAACTTTAGGCCGTTTGGCTACCGAGATTGCTCGTCGTTTACGCGGTAAGCATAAAGCTGAATATACTCCTCATGTTGACACTGGTGATTACATCGTTGTTATCAATGCTGATAAAGTTCATGTTACAGGTAACAAGGCTAAAGCTAAACAATACTACCGTCACACTGGTTATCCAGGTGGCTTGCGTTCGATGAACTTTGAAACGCTGATCGATCATGCTCCAGAGCGCGTTCTTGAACTCGCAGTTAAGGGTATGTTGCCAAAAGGTCCTTTGGGCCGCGCTATGCACAAGAAAATGAAAGTGTATGCTGGTACTCAACATCCACATGCAGCTCAACAGCCGCTAGAACTTAATATTTAATACGGAAGATCATTATGTCAGCTACTCAATACTACGGTACAGGTCGTCGCAAATCATCTACCGCTCGTGTATTCCTTAAGGCCGGTACTGGTAACCTAGTTATCAACGACCGTTCTCTAGAGCAATATTTCGGCCGTGAAACTGCGCAAATGGTTGTTCGTCAACCACTAGAGCTTGTTGAAGCAACAGAAAAATTTGACGTTTACATCACTGTTAAAGGTGGTGGTATCTCTGGTCAAGCTGGTGCTATTCGTCACGGTATTACACGTGCATTGTTACAGTATGATGAGACACTACGTCGTTCTCTACGTACTGCTGGTTACGTTACTCGTGACTCTCGTGAAGTAGAACGTAAAAAGGTTGGTCTACGCAAAGCGCGTCGTCGTCCTCAGTTCTCCAAGCGTTAATCTTGGGATACTTCCAAACGCCTGGTTATCCAGGCGTTTTTTTTATGCGATATGTCAATGTCGCTCTTCTGGTGATGAGACTTTTCTTGCCAGAACCCTTTGTTTTTTTTACTATTTGCACTGCATTCATATTGGGGTTCGTCATACTCTAATTTGGGATTTGTAATTTGGTGGGAGAGAACCATAATGAGTCAAAGCGACGTTAATAAAGGTCGACGTCGATTCCTGGTCGGAACAACAAGTGCTATTGGCGCGGTTGGTGCGGTCGGTATCGCTACCCCCTTTGTTGCTTCTTGGAAGCCGAGCGCAAAAGCGAAAGCTGCTGGTGCGCCAGTTAAAGTTGATGTCAGTAAGTTAGAAACTGGTCAACAAATGATAGTCGAGTGGCGTGGGCAGCCTGTTTGGGTCGTGAAACGATCTAAAGAGACACTTGATAATCTAACAAAAATTTCTGATCAACTTAGTGATCCATCTTCTGAAAAAGATCAGCAACCTGAGTATGCACAAAATGCGTACCGCTCTATTAAACCTGAAATTGTAGTGCTACTAGGTATTTGTACACACCTTGGCTGTTCTCCAACATACCGTCCAGAATTAGCTCCAGAGGACTTAGGTCCTGAATGGGTTGGTGGTTATTTCTGTCCTTGTCATGGTTCTCGCTTTGACTTAGCTGGACGTGTATACAAGAGTGTTCCTGCGCCAATCAACTTATTAGTGCCGCCTTATCAATACCTTTCTGATAATGTGATCTTAATTGGTGATGACGGAGGTAACGCGTAATGGCCGATTTTAAAGAATCGAAAGGCTTGATGGGTTGGATTGACGCTCGTCTTCCTGTAACTGAAGCCTTTGAAAAACACATGAGCAAATATTATGCTCCGAAAAACTTCAATGTGTTTTATATCTTTGGTGTTCTTTCTCTTGTTGTACTTGTTAACCAAATACTAACTGGTGTGTGGTTGACAATGAGTTATACCCCTTCAGCGGAAGCAGCTTTTGCTTCGGTTGAATACATCATGCGAGATGTTGAGTATGGCTGGCTAATTCGCTATTTGCATTCAACAGGTGCTTCGGCATTTTTTGTTGTTGTTTATATGCATATGTTTAGAGGCTTGTTATATGGTTCTTATCAAAAACCACGTGAATTAGTTTGGTTGTTTGGTATGGCTATTTATCTTGCTTTGATGGCTGAAGCTTTCATGGGTTACTTACTGCCTTGGGGACAAATGTCTTACTGGGGTGCGCAGGTAATTATCTCTTTGTTTAGTGCGATTCCTTTAATTGGACCAGATTTAGCAGAATGGATCCGTGGTGACTACTTGATTTCAGGTATTACACTGAACCGTTTCTTCTCTTTGCATGTTATTGCTCTGCCTCTCGTTATCGTTGCACTTGTAGTATTGCACTTGTTGGCATTGCACCATGTGGGTTCTAACAACCCTAAAGGTGTTGATATCAAGAAGTATAAAGATGAAAACGGTGTGCCATTAGACGGTATTCCATTCCATCCTTTCTATACAACTCATGACTTGGTAGGTATTGCAGTCTTCTTATTTGTTTTCTGTTCAGTGGTTTTCTTCTTCCCTGAAATGGGAGGATACTTCCTTGAGAAACCAAACTTTGAAGCAGCTAACCCGCTTAAAACACCTGAGCATATCGCACCAGTGTGGTACTTTACGCCTTTCTATGCAATCTTGCGTGCTGTTACCTTCCCGCTATTTGGCTTAGATGCTAAGTTCTGGGGTGTTGTGGCTATGGGTGGTGCTATCGCGATTTTGTTTGTATTGCCTTGGTTGGATAGAAGTCCAGTTAAATCAATGCTTTACAAGGGTTGGATGAGTAAGCTTGCACTCTTTATTTTCTGTATCAGTTTTGTTGTATTGGGTGTGTTAGGTGTTCTTCCTTCAACTGATGGTAGAACAACAGCAGCTCAAATCGCTTCTGTAATATACTTTGCGTATTTCATTCTAATGCCTTGGTATACACGTTGGGAAAGCACTAAGCCTGTGCCAGAGAGGGTGTAATTATGAAAAAAATTATTGCTACTATTACTCTGGCATTGCTACCAGCACTGGGTTTTGCTGCAGGTAGTTCTGTAGAGCTAGAAGACATGACGCCTGATCTTCATGACAAAGCGTCTCTACAGCGTGGTTTAAATACTTTCGCAAACTATTGTTTAGGTTGTCATGATGCTGGTTATGCTCGTTTTGAGCGTGCAGCAACTGACCTTGGTATTCCTGCAGATCTTTTCACTGAAAACTTATTGCCAGCGGGTAATAAAATTGGTGATTTGATGGCTAACTCTATGGACTCTAAAGATGCTAAAGCTTGGTTTGGTGCTCCGCCACCAGATTTAACGCTTCAGGCTCGTGTTCGTGGTAGTGACTGGGTTTACAGTTATCTAAAAGCTTTCTATGAAGATGAGACTCGTCCTTGGGGTGTAAACAACACTGTATTCCCAAATGTCGGTATGCCGAATGTTTTAGAAGGCCTACAAGGTGTTCGTCATGTAACTTGTGCGCAAGCACCTGCGTATGATGAAGATCACAACCCATTATTTGATACTTTAACGGGCGAAGCTCTTACAGTTGAAAAATGTGGTATTGTAGCTCAGAAAACTAAAGGTTCTCTTTCTGAAGAAGAGTTTGAACAAGTGGTTTACGATGTAACTAACTTCTTGGTTTACATGGCAGACCCTATCCGTCTTCAGTCTGAAGCTTTAGGTTTGAAAGTATTACTATTTATCGTATTGTTTGGTGTTTTCGCATTCCTCTTGAATAAAGAGTACTGGCGCGAAATTGACCATTAAAATACTGCAAACAATAGCCGCAAATGCGGCTATTGTTTGAATGTGTTTATGTAGCCCCGCTTAGGGGTTTTCTTTGTTTTTGGAATAGGGGTTTATCCATGGGTGTTGTTGCAAAACGCTCTTCAATGACTTTTTTCTCTGATGGTGAAGACCATTACAGTCACAGAGTCAGAATTGTTTTAGCAGAAAAAGCCGTAACGGTTGATATCATTGATGTGGATCCATTCAATAAGCCGAGTGAATTGGCGGATGTGAACCCATACAATGAATTACCTGCACTAGTAGACCGTGACCTTGTCTTGTATGAGCCGAATGTCATGATGGAATATTTGGATGAACGTTTCCCTCATCCTCCTCTGCTTCCTGTATACCCTGTTGCACGTGCTGAAAGTCGTTTGTATATGTATCGTATTCAAAGAGACTGGGCAGCATTAGCTGATTTTATTTTGACAAGTAAAGATCAAGCTGCAATTGAAAAAGCTCAAAAAGAGCTGAGAGAAAGCCTAATTAATGTAGCGCCAATCTTTCAAGAAAAGCCTTATTTCATGAGTGATGAGTTCACGATTGTTGATTGTTGCTTAGCTCCGATTTTATGGAGACTTCCTATTTTGGGTGTTGAAATAACGAAAGAGCAAGCGCAGCCTTTATTTGAATACATGGATCTTATTTTTGATCGTGAATCATTTAAAGAAAGCCTTTCAGAGGCTGAACAAGAAATGCGTTTAGACTAACGTTAAGTTAGTTGTTGAATAAAGGGGCCTTATGCCCCTTTATTTGTTTAGTAGAGAAACTAGAATGAGAGAAGGGTGATGATCCCAAAAAGATCCTATTTGCTGAAGGCAGCCTATGAGTGGGTTGTTGATAATGATATGACACCGTATCTTTTGGTAAATGCTGAATTGCCAGATGTTGTTGTGCCAACGGAATTTATTCAAGACGGTCAGATTGTTTTGAATATTAGTATGACAGCGGTAAGGCACCTTATTATGGATCAAGAGGCCGTGTCTTTCGAAGCTCGCTTTAGCGGTAAACCAATGCAGGTATATGTGCCTATTAAGGCAACCTTAGCTGTGTACGGTAAAGAGAATGGCGATGGATTATTCTTTCCAGATGAAGAGTTTCCAGATGAGCCTACAGATCTGACACCAACCAAAGAGCCTGAGCCAAAAGCGGATAAAAAAGGTTTTACTTTACGGGTTGTGAAGTAGCTTTGCCCTGAATCTAGGTTATTGTTTATCGAGTTAATAAAAAAGGCGCTTAAAGCGCCTTTTTTAATCTTCATAGCCAAAAAGTTGGCGTTCAATTAAATCTATTAGTGTATGTATGACAAGAACTTGGCACTCATGCACTCTAGCAGTCCCCAATAGGTTTATTTTAATTTCTGTATCATCTGTAGAGGTTAGAGCTGAAATGTTTTTTGCCTCTGGGCTAGTTAAGGCGACAATAGACATCTTTCTCTGATGCGCGGCTTGAATAGCTTGAATGATGGGAGAGGTGTTGCCTTTATTGGCTACTATAAATAGAACATCACCAGGGTTTCCAATTGCAGTTAATTGTTTTGAAAACACATCATGGTAACTGTCGTTGTGCGATATAGATAACAAGGATGCACCTTCACCACTTAATGTAATTGAGGGAAGTCCAGGTCTCTCTCTTTCCATTTTATCTAACATTAAGGTGTTAAAGTAATGGGCTAAATGTGAGCCTGTACCATTGCCACAACAAATTACCTTATTACCTTCTGCAATACTTGCAAACATAACTTTTGCTGCATGCTCAATATAAGGTGGTAAGGACTCAAAAGCACTTTGCTGTGCTTCAAAGCTTTGGGCGAATTGGGTGTATATTGCTTCTTGAAAATCCATATAGTTAAAATGCGCTTTTAAGCCAAGTAAGATGTTTCTCATCTATGCTTTGATCAAAGAGTATGGCATCAAAGCGTATGTCTACATCGTGTTTATGGTTGATTAAAAGCCAATATTGGGCACTTTTAATCACTTTTCTTTGTTTTCCATGATGAATGCTTTGGGCAGCATTCCCGTGGCTGTTATCTTTCCGGTATCTTACTTCAACAAAAACAATTACACCATTTTCAAGGCAAATTAGATCTATTTCACCCAACTTACAAAAGAAGTTCTGTTCTAAGATGGTGAGCTTTTGTTTCTGTAAAAACCGCCGGGCAGCTAGTTCTGCTAGCTCCCCTTTATTGGTAGCCTTCTTCTTTAGGGCGAGTGATTGTAAAAATGTCCTTATTTTTCGCATTGATCAATCTTCCTGATTTGAACATAACGAGCTCAGGCCTTTTTCTAAAAACACCTAATTCATCTAAAGTAATAAGTCCTGTATTAGCGGAAATTCTGGCTTGTGGGAGTTTGTGAAAAACCCAATAACGATTCGCTAACAAGTAAGCGTCTGCTCCCATGGCTTGTAATCGCTTTAAAATATTTTTAGAAACCTTTGAAGATACAGGGTCCAATAGACTATTTGCTCTTGTTAGCGCGGGTACTTCTGTAAAAAGTATGCGTTCAATATCTTCTTTTTTTGTATTTTTATCTGGTGTTTGATTGTTGATGGAATGGCTTGCCAGAATGGGAATGTTATTGTCATTCGCATAGTAATAATCAAGTGAGGGTCTAATTTGTTTGGCGTCAGTCAAGTGCCCAACAAAGTATAGATAATCTAAATCTTGTCTTGGTCTATCAATGCTGCTTACTTTTTGATTGAGGGTGCGCTCAATTAATTTTTTTCTTTGCTGGCTCTCATTTATAAGTAGCAGCTCTTTAATCGCAGTTTCTCTTTCCTTTGGTTTGTTATTGAACTCAATATTGCTGACAATATTAATATTTTCTTGCTTGCCAATTTGTTTGAATTCATCTGCTTGGCGAAGAGCCCAAGGATCGGTTAGTGATAAAATACCAGCGTTAGTGGCACCTTCTTGTTTGGCGAAAGAAATTAGTTCTAAAATATCGTCGGCACTGGTTAAAGAAAAATAGTGTAGATTTGGGTGCTTTGCAGACGTTTCTAATTGATTTAATGCGATAACTGGTTTTTCTAAGTTAAAGCGACTCAGTTGAGCCACGGAGCTTTTAGAGAGAGGACCAACAACCACATCTACATCTTGAGCATAAGCTTCGTTTAATGCGGCACCTATATCCTGAAAGTCGTCACTATTGATAAAGATCAGCTGAGCTTTATTTGCATCTTTAATCTGATAATAAGCGGCTAAAAATCCATCAATTATCGCTCTTGATGCAAGGCTTAATTTGCCCGTCATAGGCAAAATAATTGCAATCTTATTAAGCTTAGTTTGATCGAGTTCTTCAATTACTACAAAGTCTTCGGGAGGTGTGCCTGCAGCTGGGTGTAGAGGGTGTTTTGCTTGCCATTGTTTAAAGGCGTTAAGCTGCATACTGATTGTTGCTGATTTTGACCTGAGAATTGATGAGATGCTGAGCCAACCTTTTAAAACAGGGTCAGGATTTTTTTGTAAAAAGCTAACTTCAGGATCTGTTAAGTTTTGAATTGCTTGCCATAATTGTGATTGATTGTCCGCTAGTCGATCAAGAGGTAAAAGCGAATCAAGTTTAATTCTCTCTTTGACGACAGAAGGCCAGTTCTGAAGTACTTCGAGTGCAGCCGCTCTTTTTAAACCGAGTTTATATTGGCTAGTATTTAGATCCGCATTATCTAACCTTTTAGCTTTAAATAATGCGCTTAAGGCATATAAAGGTTGCTTTAACTCAGTATAGATTTGAGCGGTTAAAAGGTAGGCATCAAACTGTTTTGGGCCGGTAAAAGGTATGACTTGGCTATCTAGTATAGAAAGCGAAGTTGCTAACTGACCTGCTTTATATTTTAAAGTTGCAGCATTAAAATAATAAACAGAGGAGATACTTGGCTCTAGGCTTCTTTCTGCTTGCCAAATTAGCTTTTCAAATTCATCTGTAGGTATTTCTTCTACTGGTTCTGCAACTATTGTTTCAGCAATAACAGGTTCTTGTACTACTTGAACTTGAATACTTTGTGTTGTTTTTTCAGAACCACATGCAACCAAGAGTGCAGAACACAAAGATAATGCTATTATACGCCCGTTAAAAAGACTCATATGCTTAAAAATCAAAGAGAAAGAGGTCGTATGTTACCACATAGTTCTACGGATGTTAGTGGCACCCTGTATATTGTCGCGACACCAATTGGAAATTTAGATGACCTTAGTAAAAGGGCAAAAGAAACCTTAGAAAAGGCAAGTTATATTGCTGCTGAAGATACTCGCCATACCAAAAAACTACTAAATTTCTTTAATATTGAAGCCCGTTTATTTTCACTCCATGATCATAATGAAAAAGACCGCGCCCAATATATCGCTAAGTTACTGGACGAAGGTGAAGATATTGCTTTGGTTTCTGATGCTGGCACTCCTTTGATTTCAGACCCTGGGTATCACGTTGTTAGCCATCTAAGAGATTTAGGCTACAAAGTATCACCTGTGCCAGGACCTTCAGCCATCATAACGGCTTTATGTGCATCTGGTTTACCAACAGATAAGTTTTTCTTCCAAGGCTTTTTACCCGCTAAAAGTAAGTCTCGTAAAGACGTAATGCAAACATGGAAGCAGCAAACAGGTACAACGATATTTTATGAGTCAACTCATAGGATTAATGATTCTATTACAGATCTCATGTCAGTGTTTGATGATGATGTTGAGCTGGTTCTAGCCCGTGAGCTGACTAAAACGTTCGAGACTTTTCTTAAAGGTAAGCCTTCTTATATCTTGCAATGCTTTGAAGAAGACTCAAATCAAATGCGGGGAGAGTTTGTAGTAATGGTTGATTATAGACCTCAAGAAGATGAGGATGACAATGATCAAGAGGCCAAGCGAATTCTTGAGATATTATTGACTGAATTACCTGTTAAACAGGCGTCACAACTTGCAGCTAAGATTACAGGTCTAAAGAAAAATTTTCTGTATCAAATAGCCTTAGAGATGAAGTCATAAATTACTTTTGATATAGCTATTATTGATATTGGGTTCTGCCAATATAGTTATTTGAAATAATGAATATAGGGGTGTTATTAAGGATTTATTCGCTTTAGACATTGTCAAGATAAGAGCAACTTGCCTATTATCGCTAGACTATTAAAAAAAACTTATGCATTTTTTGTCAAAATGGCTGAAATCGCCTGCCCCTATGATAATTGCCATAGCGCTCATTGTAATTATTTGCGCTTGGCTTACGTATACTTCATTATCCGTTAACGGCTGGTCCTATCCTGTCTCTTATCATGAATCAATTAAAGCTCAATCTTCTTTATTTGATCGTCAGATTTTATCTCACATTAATGAAGTTGAAAGCCTGAGTGATCAACTTAACCGATTAAATACTTATTCTCAAAGTGAAGTTGAAGGTGTATTGAATCATGTTAAAGGTGATGAGAGTCGGTTTAATTATGTTTGGTTTGATGCTCGTGATTCAACAGGTTTAGACACACTCTTAAATCAATACGAAATGCGTCAGTTTGCAAACGAAAGTACGAATATTTCCAACTTATTATATATAAGCCAATCTGAAAAATATGCTGGCATGCTTGGTTCAAGTATTAGGATAAAAGATGCTGGGTTATTATTTGTGAGTATGAATATAGCTGAGCTATTGACCCCTAAATCTGATGTTGATATCACTAATAACCCGCCCTGCTTAAATTTGTCATTATTGACTTCTTCTGACACTGTGAGCCTTGTGTATACTGCTAAAGCCCTACCATGTCAGGGGTTTAGTAAAAGTCCAATTTCTGAAACTTATCTTTTTTCATGGTTAAATCATAAATTTAAGTTAAGTGTTTTTCCTTCTTTCAGTCCAATTCAAAATGAACCTAGATCTTTAATTAAGCTCTTACTTTCCATGTTAGTGTTAATGGCAAGTTTGATTGTATTTTATATATACAGGTCAAGACGTTATGAATACAAGATTGAAAGTCTTTTAAAAGATAGAGGGCAAAGTTTAAAAGAGGTCCGTACTGAATATTCGAATTTATTTATGTTGTCAGTGGACGGTATTTATCGAGCAAATTTGAATGGTAACCTACTTAAAGCAAATCCTGCCTATGCTATGGCTTTTGGTTATGACAATGAAGATGAACTTTGTATTAAGGTAAAAAATATTGGTCAACAATTGTATCTAAACCCCAAGCAGTATTTGCATTTTATTAATCTGCTTAAGAAAGAGCAAAGGGTGATAGGTTTCGAATGGCAAAGTCAGGACCAAGCGGGTAGGCCTATTTGGTTGCTTGAGAATGCTTATTTAACTCAACATGAAAACGGTGAAGTCTACTATGAAGGCTTCATTTCAAATGTGACCGAAAAGAAAAAAGCGGAAGAAGCTTTAAAACAGCAAGCGCAAATGGACTCCTTAACTGGCTTGTTAAATCGAGCAACATTTGTGGCTCAGATGTCATCTTTTATTGATCAGCATGGAGCTGATCAAAGTGCAATTTTCTTTATTGATCTAGATAAGTTCAAAGCAGTTAACGATCAATATGGTCATCATGTTGGAGACGAGTTATTAGTTGAGTTCTCCCGTCGTTTAAAGGCTTGTTTTAGTATTGATGAAATGATAACTCGATTAGGTGGTGATGAGTTTGCTGTCTTTTTAAAGAGTGTTGAGGGGTTGCCTCAGTTACATGAGTTGGCTGATAAAGTGGTAGCTGGTATGCGTAAGCCTTTTGCGTTTAGCAATGGGTTCAACTTTAAAATATCTGCCAGCATTGGCATCAGTATGTTGGACGCAAGTGTAAAAAGTGCCAGTGAAGGGTTAAAGCAAGCTGATATGGCCATGTATGAAGTAAAGCGCAATGGACGTGCCGACTTTATTGTCTTTAATCAAGGGCTGAATGAGTTTGAAAGACGCCGAAGTTTATTAGAAAAGAGTCTTTTTAACGCGTTAAAGCATAATGAAATTTATATTAATTATCAGCCGATAGTATGTTTTGAAACAGGTGAAATTAAGGGAATGGAAGCTTTAATGCGCTGGCGAAATGACACCTTAGGAGAGGTCTCACCAGCCGAGTTTATTGCTATTGCTGAGCAAGTGAATTTAATAAATCCCTTTTCAAACTGGTTAATTCACCATGTATGTCATGATTTAAAAGATTTAATTAGTGCCAGTGGAAAGCCTAACCTCTTTGTTAGTATTAATATTTCGCCTAAGCAACTGCTCTCTGACCAGGTATGTGACAACTTGCTTATGTCGATGGAGGTGAATCAGTTAACACCTAAAAATATTAAAGTAGAAATTACTGAAACAGCGATTTATGACCAAGAAGAAAGTGTACTGCGACAGCTCAGACGTATTCGTAGTTATGGTGTTGGTATTTATATCGATGACTTCGGAACAGGATATAGCTCTCTTGAAAGACTAACTCAGTATCCTTTCGATGGACTTAAAATTGATAGGTCGTTTGTTAAGAATTTAATCCCTGGTAATAGTCAGGATGTCATTCTCAAAGCATCGGTGAAAATGGCAGAAATGTTAAACCTTGTTGTCGTCGTTGAGGGGATAGAAAGTCATTTTCAGTATGATTTTTTTAAAGTTTTAAAATGCGAATATGCCCAAGGTTTTCTTCTTTATAAGCCTTTATCTCTGGTTGAATTGAAACAAGAAATATTACAAAAAAACTATTTTAGTAGCGACCTGCTTACTGATGAAACAATCAGCTAATGATTCAACAAGGCTTTACTTTTTCTTTAATCTCCTTATAGTTGCTCCCACTTGTCGGAGTGCCATTTGGCTGAGATCGTGTTTATGCACGGGATCCGCAGAACCTGAACAGGGCTAAATACCTGCGTAGGGAACAAGAAAATCTTCATTCTTTCTTATCTGCATCGAATGCTTTTCCATTCTTAAATTATGGCTAATTGTCATAGTAGAGTGGTGTTAGCAAAAATCAGAGATATGATTTTTGTAGAAGCAAACGCACGACTGACAAGCACTTCTTTCATTTTAAAAGGATTGCTTATGTCTTCTAATGAGTTAAAAAATACTAAATCAAACTCAGCTGTACCTGAAACACTGAGTAAACGCGAAGAAGCTAGGTTAAAGGCTAAAGCCTTTATTGACTCTTTGCAGGCGAACCCTTTTCCAGCCTCAGAACGTGTTTTCATTCAAGGAAGAGACCCTTCTATACAAGTACCTATGCGTAAAATTAATGTTTCGGATACGCCTATAGGCAAAGATCCTGCTAATTTTACCTATGAGAAAAATGAATCTGTTTATGTCTATGAATGTTCAGGACCTTATTCTGAACCAAGTAGGCACATTGATGTTTATAAAGGTATAGCGTCCACCCGAGGCAAATGGATAGCAGCACGTAATGACATTGAAGAGCTTGAGGGGGTATCTTCAGAATTTGCTCAGCAAAGGCTCAGTGATGAAAAGTTAGATAACCTTAGGTTTGAAAACTTACCAAAAGTAGTAAAAGCTAAGCAGGGCGCGGTGGTAACTCAACTACATTACGCACGCAAAGGTATTATTACGCCTGAAATGGAATTCATTGCGATTCGTGAGAATCAAAATATGCAGGCAGTACAAAGTGAGCTTTTGTTGAAGCAGCATCCAGGACATAGTTTTGGCGCTAATATCCAAACTCAAATTACTCCTGAGTTTGTGCGTCAAGAAGTTGCAGCAGGTAGAGCTATCATACCCGCTAATATTAACCACCCTGAATCCGAACCAATGATAATAGGTCGTAACTTTTTAGTGAAGGTTAATGCAAATATTGGTAATTCGGCTTTAACCTCATCTATCGAAGAAGAAGTTGAGAAGCTTGTTTGGTCAACGCGTTGGGGGGCAGATACCTTGATGGATCTGTCGACAGGTAAAAATATTCATGAAACCCGTGAGTGGATTTTGAGAAACTCACCGATTCCAATTGGTACAGTACCGATTTATCAAGCACTGGAAAAAGTGAAAGGCATTGCCGAAGATCTAAACTGGGACGTCTTCAGAGACACATTGATTGAGCAAGCGGAGCAAGGGGTAGATTACTTCACAATTCATGCAGGGGTTCTATTGCGTTATGTTCCTATGACAGCCAAACGACTGACAGGAATAGTTTCTCGTGGTGGTTCAATTATGGCGAAATGGTGTTTAGCACATCATGAAGAAAGTTTCTTGTACCAACGTTTTCGTGAGATTTGTGAAATCTGTCAGGCTTATGATGTCTCTCTATCTCTTGGTGACGGCTTGCGACCTGGTTCTATCATGGATGCTAATGATGAAGCTCAAATGTCTGAGCTTAAAACCCTAGGTGAATTAACTAAGGTGGCCTGGGAGTATGATGTCCAAGTTATGATTGAGGGCCCAGGACACGTGCCTATGCAAATGATTAAGCATAATATGACAGAGCAACTTGAGCATTGTCATGAAGCACCTTTTTATACATTAGGGCCGCTAACTCAAGATATTGCACCTGGCTATGATCATTTTACATCCGGTATAGGAGCCGCTCAAATAGGCTGGTATGGCTGCGCAATGCTCTGTTATGTAACGCCTAAAGAGCATTTAGGCTTACCAAATAAAGAGGATGTAAAGCAGGGCTTAATTACCTATAAAATTGCAGCTCATGCGGCAGACCTTGCTAAAGGGCATCCCGGGGCGCAAATTCGTGATAATGCATTATCTAAAGCGCGTTTTGAATTTCGTTGGCAGGATCAATTTAACTTGGCATTAGACCCTGAAACAGCGAGAGCTTACCATGATGAAACTCTGCCACAAGCATCAGGCAAAGTTGCTCATTTCTGCTCTATGTGTGGACCAAAATTCTGCTCCATGAAAATTACCCAAGAAGTAAGGGATTATGCTGCGGATCTTGAGCGAAGCTCTAAGATAGAAGTGCATAATGTCCAAGCAGATGAGGTGCGTAAAGGAATGGATGATATGTCAGCTCAGTTTAAAGATTTGGGAAGTGAGGTGTATTTGTTACAAGAAGAGATCAACTAGGCTTCTATAAAAGCACTTTTTGAATTAATCTAGAGCCCTCTATATTAGCAAGTTCTTGTGAAAAATGTGTTTCATGATAAGTGATCACTTTTACAATGCAAAATTTGTTAAATAGAGGGTTTTTTATGCTTTATTTTAAATAATTTTACCGCAAGATTACTTCAGATTGACACATCTTGACGGGTTAATAGTCATAATTAAAGTATGGCTATTATTTGCCTGAAAAGGAGTTTGTTGAATGGTGATCTCACTAACTAAAACATGGTGCTTTTTGATAGCGCTCATTTTGTTGGCGCTTTTTGTGTCACCTTATGTTTTTTTGGAGTGGAAATCAGAAAGTTTAAAGCGTGAAATTCTAGAAGACCTTAAAAAGCTTCGCCAATCTCAACCTCCCCCACATATCGTTCATAACCCAAGATATAGAAAACCATCTGATATGCCTCAGGTGATCTTCCCCAAAGCGGTTGTAGCGCGAACAACAATTGATATGCCAAATGACCATGTTGTCTATTTTTTAACGCGTAAATTAAGTTTATCTGAAGAAGCTCAAAGTACGCTATCAGATATCGTGACTCGATATTCAAATCAAAGAAAAATCTTACAAGGTAAGATAGCCGTTGAAGTTCAGCTGCTAGCAGAGTTAAGTCCTAGTGATGCTGAATATATGCAGAAAGTGTCTGATGCAGCAGGTATTCAGGCAGACATTAGTACCCAAGTTATGCGTTTATATGCCAAGCAGCAAGTCGAAATTTATCAATTATTAACCCTTGATCAAATTGAAGAGCTTGAATTGATAAAGCATAGATTTGCACAAAAGATGAAGGCTCGAATCGCAAAGGATAGAACAAAAGGAATCTTTTCATTTGAAAGTGGTGATATTGAATCTAACGAGATTAAGTCAGACAAATAATCTAGATGACAGTATTTAGGACACATAAAAAAACCAGCTTAAGCTGGTTTTTTTATGTGTGATCAAACTAGTTTGTTACTTTCTCAAATAATTCAAAGTAGGTTGGGAAAGTCTTGGAGGTACAGCCTGGATCATTAATTGTCACCTGACTGTTTGAGAAAGCCACAAGTGAGAAACACATAGCAATTCTATGATCATTATAGGTATCGATTGCAGCATGCTGTACATCTGCTAATGGTTCAACATAGATATAATCTTCACCTTCATCAACTGTAGCACCAAGTTTACGTAGCTCAGTCGCCATGGCATTGAGTCTATCCGTTTCTTTTACGCGCCAGTTGTAAATATTTCTAATACGAGTAGGGCCTTTGGCGAAAAGAGCTGTGGTAGCAATTGTCATTGCCGCATCCGGAATATGGTTCATATCAAGGTCAACACCATTTAGTCCGCCCTTGCTGGCCTGAACCCAAGTTGGACCATAACTAATGTTTGCACCCATAGCAGCAAGAACTTCTGCGAATTTAACATCGCCTTGGACGCTATCTGTGCCAATACCATGAACCTTGATTGTGCCACCCGCGATAGCTGCTGCGGCTAAGAAGTATGAAGCCGAAGAAGCATCACCTTCAACCATGATCTCACCAGGGCTTACATAGGTCTGATTACCCTTTACCACAAAGCTCTGGTAATCCTTATTTTCAACTGTGACGCCAAACTGCTTCATCACATGTAAGGTAATATCAATATATGGTTTAGAAACAAGCTCGCCATCAACGTGTATCGTTAAGTCGTTTTGTGCAAGGGGAGCACTCATAAGAATGGCGGTTAAGAATTGACTGGAAATATTGCCTTTAATAGAGACTTCGCCACCTTGAATACCATTTGCATGGATTTTCAGAGGTGGATAATTCTCTTCGCCTAGATACTCAACGTTGGCACCTAGTTGACGAAGTGCACTCACTAAATCACCAATAGGGCGTTCGTGCATGCGTGGCTCACCGTGCAACAGATACTCGCCTTTCCCTAAGCATAGTGCAGATGTTAATGGACGCATTGCTGTACCAGCATTGCCTAAGAATAAGTCAGCAGAAATAGGCTCTGATGTGGCATTGGAAAGAGGGCCTGCAACACCTTGCACTGTACAACTCGTGCCATCGTCACTTAATTGATAATTTACGCCTAGGCTTTTAAGGGCATCAAGCATATGACGAATATCATCACTGTCTAGCAGGTTGGTGATCTTGGTTTCACCTTTTGCTAATGCAGCCAATAGAAGAATACGGTTAGAAAGGCTTTTAGATCCAGGAATCTGGATCTCGCCATTGGCGCTAGAAAGCGGTCCAAGTGTAAGTGAGTTCATTAATGTTTCCGTTAAAAATGCGTTACTACTAGTTAATTAATATCAATTTTTTATTATGTTTAATTTAAAGTCTAGGCTTCAAATTCATCGATAAGCGCGCCATTGTTCAGCGCTGCCATATCTAATTCGTTTAAGGTCTGATATGTCTCTTCAATTGCTTGAATTCTATCATTTGCCTCATTGTAATTGTCTTGATAAACCCCATTTGCTAAAACGCTAATGATGTTCATAACACTGGCATAAGAGTCGAAGGCAGAAACACCTCGAACCACACATGAAAAGTGAATGTCGCTGACTTCTTTTGGATTCACATCGGCGTGATCTGTTATATAAATCAAGAAAATGCCACGCTTTCTTAGGGTAATCATTAGATTTTTAAGCCAAGCAGGGCGTCGGCGAATACCCATGATAATGACAGTATCTTTAGCTGTGAAACTGGCAACCTCTTCACCGAGTGTTTGTCCTGGAAGTGGAAGCAGGGTGACATTGTCACGGCACTGAGTGAGTTGCTGACGTAAATGCAACGCTAAAGCATGATTGTTGCGATAACCGATCACATAAACTCTTTGAGCTTGTCCAATGGACTTTACCGCAGCATCAAAATCACTTGTCTTAATAGACTCCAGGGTTTTTTGAATATTGTTCTGGTCACACTGAATATAGTCACTAAACACATTTGAAATAGATTGGTGCTCAGGTTGTTTCTCTGCAATGGGTGTACCCCAACGACGTGCAGCACGAACTTGGCGCTTCACCTCTCCAAAGTCCTTGTACTCTAATCTTTGTAGTAGTCGCGTAACTGCGGATTTAGAAACACCGGCTAATTTGGCTAACTCAGTGGCAGAATATGTGGCTATGTCACCTTGATGATTCAATATGCAAGATGCCAGCTTTTGCTGCGTTGGAGATAACTGATCGTAAATTTGTTTAATTCTTTGTTCTATTGATAGGTCTTGCATGGGTAATAGTCAGTTCCGCATCAAAATACTTGGAATAATTACTATTCGTATTAGTAATTCGCTCTTAGTGCTAAGAAGTTCTTGAGAGTATACCTTTTTCACTGAAAAAAGTGCGTTATGAAAAAAAATATTTGGTTATAGTGAAACAAATGTATTATAGTTGCATTATTGAAACATAAGTTTCATCTTTGGTGTTTTGAGAATAATTCACTTTTTTTACTTCTCACCAAAGAGATGACCTTATTTAAACCTCATTAGCCTTTCTAGGAGAGACCATGTCTAACACTGATAAAGTTTGGTACGGAGTGAATCTAGCATCTACCCGTCTTGGTGCTGAAGCACTGTATGCAACGGATGATTTCTTTGCGCCAATTAGCCGTATGATCCAGGATCACGATCCAGTTTGGATTGATGACAAGTATGATGATAACGGTAAGTGGATGGATGGTTGGGAGAGCCGTCGTAAGCGCTCTGAAGGTTTTGACTATGGTATTATCAAGCTAGGTATCTCAGGTAAAATTAAGACACTCGAAATTGATACACGCTTTTTCACGGGTAACTTTGCGCCAGCAACTTTAATCGAAGCTTGTTACTCAGAAACTGCACCTGATGAAAATACTCAATGGACAGAAATCACAGAAAACATTGCACTTTCTGGTAACAACCAACTATTTGTTGATGTTAACGATGACACTGTTTACAACCATGTTCGCGTTAATATTTACCCAGATGGTGGTATTGCTCGTCTTCGTGTTTATGGTGAGCCAGAAGTACGCTGGGATGAAGTAACAGGTGATAAGCAAATTGACTTAGTTGCTGTTGAAAATGGCGGTCGTGCCCTTGCTTGTAACGACGAACACTTTGGTACTATGCATAACATCATCATGCCTGGTAAAGGGATTAACATGGGTGATGGTTGGGAAACACGCCGTCGCCGTGAGCCGGGTAACGATTGGGTTATTCTAGCACTTGGCCATCCTGGTGAGGTTGAGTCTGTCACTATCGATACCGCTTTCTTTAAAGGCAATTTCCCTGACGGACTATCTTTACAAGTAGCAAATATTTCTGAACTACCTGATTCAACATTAGCCGCTCAAAGTATTTATTGGAAAGAATTGCTACCTAAGCAGTCTCTATCTGCTGATGCTGAACACGTATTTGCTGAAGAGCTTAACCGTGTTGGTGTTATTACTCACGTTCGTATGAATATCTTCCCTGATGGTGGTGTGAGTCGTATTCGTCTAATGGGTAAACCAGTTAAAAACTAATTAAGAAAAACATGACGAGCCTAGATATTAGGCTCGTTAAATAGAACAGGATTCGTGATGAAACTGAAAATAGAAACGCTAACAGCAGACGCCTTTGCAGATTTTGGTCAAGTAATTGATACCGAAGTGTGCACAAACCAATTTGCAATCAATGGAGGCACAACCCAGCGCTTTCATGACCTTGCTGAAGTGGAAACAATAGGTGAAGCAAGAGGTGGTATCAGTATCTTTCGCGGGGATGCTAGGCAATTTCCAATGCAAATTGAAATGCTAGAGCGTCATCCAAAAGGTTCTCAAGCATTTATGCCATTACAACAAAGGCCCTATCTTGTGGTTGTTGCACCGGCGTTAAATGATGAGGAGCCAGATCTGAGTAGGTTGCGTTTGTTCTATGCGACGGGGGCTCAAGGGGTAAATTACTTCACTGGTACTTGGCATCATCCACTATTGGCGCTCGAAGAGGTTTCTGATTTTCTTGTCGTAGACAGAATTGGAGAAGGGCACAATTGTGATGAATTCTTTTTCCCAGAAGGAAGTGATATTCAAATTGCAGCAATGAGTTTCGAAGGGGTTTAAAATGTTAGATGGCCACTATAATGAATGGTTAAACTTACTAGTACGTTGGTTTCATATCACGGCTGGTATTGCGTGGATAGGCGCATCTTTTTACTTTAACTGGTTGGAAAATAACCTAGTTAGAACAGGCAAGCAAAAAGAAGGAATTTCTGGCTATCTTTGGGCCATTCATGGTGGCGGTATTTACCGTCTAGAAAAATACAAATCTGCACCGGAAAAAATGCCGGAAACCTTACATTGGTTTAAATGGGAAGCCTACACTACTTGGTTGACAGGTATTGCTTTACTCTTTGTTCAGTACTACATGAATGCCAACTTGTATCTGATTGACCCTCAAGTCATGGCACTTGAAGCGTGGCAGGCTGTTGCAATTGGTATCTTGGTGATTGTGGCAACTTGGGTAGTCTATCACTACCTATGTGACCTTTTGGCGAGTAACCCTCAAGTATTAGTTGCTGTTGGTTTTGTGCTCATGTCTTTGGCAGCTTACGGTTTGACGCAAGTCTTTAGCGGCCGTGGTGCATTTATCCATATTGGTGCAATGATTGGTACCATGATGGTGGGTAACGTTGCTCATGTCATTATGCCTTCTCAGCGCGCCTTGATTGCAGCGGTAGAAAAAGGTGAAGAAGTAGATCCTAAATATGGTGCGAAAGCTTTATTACGTTCGCGTCATAATAACTACCTAACACTGCCGATCTTGTTCATCATGATCTCTAACCACTACCCATCTACGTTTAGTGATGCGCATAATTGGGCAATCCTATTAGGCTTGGTTGTGATTAGTATGGCTATTCGTCATCACTTCAATATCCAGCATAAACCTGAGAAATCAGCTTGGATCTTACCTGTTGGTGTTGTTGCGCTACTTGGTTTGGCCTTTATTACTAAGCCTGCAGCCTATGTTGCACCAGTTACTGCAAATGCAGCAGTAGAGCAATCAGTGGATGATAAGCATGCGTTAAACCTTAAGGCGAAAGACATTATTATAGAGCGTTGTGCTAGCTGTCATGCGGTTAACCCAAGTTCTGAAATGTTTACCGCTGCACCTCTTGGGATTCTGCTAGAAAATCAAGAGCAAATTGATGCATTGCAAGAACGTATATTCCAGCGCTCTGTTGTATTAAAAACAATGCCACTTGCTAATATCACGCAAATGACAGATGAAGAGCGAGACCTTCTTGGTCAATGGTACACTTCGAATCAGAAGTAAAATGCTTTAGTTTTGGTTTGAGTTAAAATTCAGCCAAGTTAAATCAAAAAAGGGCCCGATTATCGGGCCTTTTTTTTGCGTTTAAAATAATTATTTTCTATTTTTAGATGTTAAGGGACTAGGGAGCCTGCAATTAAGTCACCTCTTCTCAGTCTGCTCTTTTAAGGTATTTGGGGAAAAGTATCGCACAAGGCGTTACCTTGACGTGATGTTGGTACACTTTCGAGAAGTGACAACACAGGGTGTTACTTTTTCTGAAAGACCTGAAGGGCGTGGCCTAAAAGCTCTATCTTTACGTTGAGGGCCTTATTAATAGAATAACTATTAAATTGCGCACCTCGCCATAAATCTCGCGGCTTTTATCCACACGTTGAGGCGGGAGAGCTTATTCGCAAGTTTCCTAGGTAAGGTTATGAGGTTTTAAGATGTTTTTGTTCGATTGTTACAAATACCTTGATCAAGACTTTTGTAAGTTGAGTAAAGGTTCTGTTCCAAAAAATAAGAGTGCTCATGCTAGAAAGGCCATAAATCCTATGGTTAGTGCTCAGATTTGAATGTATGAAAATAGAAAAGATTTTGATAACCTGTTACCAAGTACTAAGGATAGAGTGCTGAACATAAAGGTTTTTTTAATTACAAGACGGAGTTTGTTGCGATAATATTATTTAAACAAAAAAATATTGTTAAGTTTAAAAAAATTGTTTCGATACTAAATTGCATGGGTTACCCTTCTTAGACATTAGTCTAAAAAGATTATTTAATGTAACGTCGTGTAACAATTCAATGCAGCTTAATCAGGTGAATGCAATATGTTGGTAAATCTCAGCTTTAGAGCAAAGCTCACCATTTTACTATTTTGTGCTATAAGTGGTTTTGTCGTAGTCACTTTAGTCGCGTTAAATGGTTTAAATACTCAGCAAGCCACTTCTTCCCGTCTTCAAAATCTCTCTCAAATAGAAAGTAACCTTGATGCTCTTGTCATCTCTATGATGAAAAAGTATGAGGGTGTACTGACTATTAATAACGATAATTATGAGTCGTATATCGAAGGGATTAATTCAAACAAGGAAACGTTTTTAGTAAGTTTAGATCAAAATATTAGTGAGATAGGTACAGAAGAAGGCCGAGCAACACTTGAAACGGCTAAAGCAAGTTTAGAAAGTTACTCTAACTCGTTAACCAATATTGTTCACCAAAGACATATTCTTGGCTTTGATGGCCAATCAGGTATTAAAGGAGAGATCGCTTCTCTTGGTGAAGTTGTTCTTGGTGAAATTTCTTTTCTAAGTTTGGTGAAGCAAGAATTCTTGCCTGTTCGTGAAGCTGAGAAAAACTATATTTTTGAAACAACTGAAGATAACCGAGCTTACTTTCTTGAAAAATATAATAGCTTTTTCAAGCGTGTAAAAAACTTTGGTTTGGAAGAACGTTTTGGTGAAAGTATTAAGGCGTACTTAGCTTCGGTTGAAAAGCTAACGGTTCAAAATACAATTACGATTGATGCTGAGCAAGTTTTTGCAGAGCAGAAAGCTGAGTTTGCAACCAACCGCTCAGCTGCGTCAGATTATTTAAAAAGTTTAATCATAAGTGCTGAAACCTTAGCGAAAGACAGTTCTAAACAAGCAAGTTTTACCCTGATTAGTGTGAGTATCCTTGTTGCTGTATTTGCGGGCTTAATGATGATGGGTATTGGTAAAAGTGTTAACAAAACACTTAATCAAATCATTCGTGACCTTGTGAAGGTAAAAGAAGGCGACTTAACTGCTAGACTTTCGATTAATGCGAAAAGAAATGATGAGTTTGATGCACTTTGTGGCTCTGTCAACGAAATGACGGGTGGCTTAGGCTCAGTATTAAGTGATGTGGTGACGACCACGACAGAAGTTAATGACATGGTTTCTGAATTAAACACAGCAGTATCTAATATTGCTGACAGTAACAAGTCGATCAATACTCAAACTAACTCTTTAGCTGCTGCAACAGAAGAAATCTCAACAACCATTTCAAGTATTTCAGATACAACAGATACACTAAGCGTTCAGTCTAAAGATACTTATGAGTCTGCGAAAAATGGTGCAGAGACAATTAAAGAAGCGCTATTCAATCTGTCTAAAACCGTCGGATTTGTTAATAAAACAGGTGATCAACTAAATGAGTTAGGTCGTTTGTCTAAAGACATTGATGGTGTGATCTCTATGATCAATGATTTGGCAAACCAAACTAACCTACTTGCGCTCAATGCGGCTATCGAGGCTGCTCGTGCAGGTGAAGCCGGTCGAGGTTTCTCTGTTGTAGCCGATGAAGTCCGTTCTCTTGCGGAGAAGACAGTTGATGCTACTGCAAGAATCACTGACATAGTTAGCACAATTCAAACCTCTACAAGTTCTGCGATCTCGACGATGAAAAATGGCCAAGAAAACCTTCTTGCTATTGAAGAGTCGGGTGAAAAAGCAGAGCAGGCGATGCGTGAGATCGAAGTTAACGCGAGAACCGGTGCTGATTCAGCCAATCATATGGCTCAGTCTATTCAGGAAGTGTCTAAAACTGCCGTACATATGAGTGAAGATATGGATAATATTGCTCAACAGCTACAAGCAGACACTGATTCAATTACGACTATTGCTGATAATACTAACCAAATTCATAATTTGGTTGATCATCTTGATAGTAAGACACGCGTATTTACCACTGTCTAACCTAATGATGAGATATAAAAAAACCGGCTTAAGCCGGTTTTTTTATATCTATAAGCCGGAAGCTTAAAGTGCTTGGAACTCTTTTTCCCAGCGCTTACCTTCTTTCTTAGAGGGTGATCCAACAGCGTTAACAGCGGCTCTTAGTCTTGCTCTTGAGATATCTGGCCCAAGAATGGCCATAGAGTCAAAGACAGAGACTGAAGATGTTGTGCCGGCTATTGCAACAAATAGTGGTGCAAAGAAGTCTTTAGGTTTGATTTCCATGGTTTGAGCTAGGGATTTCATCGCATTAAAGATTTCGTCTTTTTCCCATTTGCTAAGTGATTCAAGCTTCCATGTAGCAAACTGCAATGCTTTTCTTAAGGTTTCATCTTCAAGTTTAAGGCCATCAAAACTGCTAGCATTAATGTCTAAGTGACCTTTTAAGAAGAACCCTGCGACATCAGCCACATCTGAGAATTTCTCAATTCTAGGTGTGATCAAAGGCAGAATTTGCATTAGGTATTCAGGGTTTAATGCCCACTCTTGGAACTTCTGTGCAAAAGCTTGCGGGTTCAAGTCTTCACGAATCCATAAACCATTAAGCCAGCTAAGCTTCTCAACATCAAAAACAGGGCCGCCTAAAGAAACACGTTGTATATCAAAGTGTTCGATCATGTCATCTAAAGAGAACTTCTCTCTTTCATCTGGCATTGACCAGCCCATGCGTCCTAAATAGTTAACAACAGCTTCAGCAAGGTAACCCATACGTTGGTAGTAAAGGATGCTTGTTGGGTTCTTACGTTTAGATAGCTTTGACTTATCAGGGTTACGTAACAAAGGCATGTGACACAGTGTTGGCATATCCCAACCAAAGTATTGATATAGCAAAATGTGCTTGGGGGCTGAGTTGATCCATTCTTCACCACGGATAACATGGGTGATCTTCATTAGATGATCATCAACAACATTGGCTAAGTGGTAAGTCGGCATACCATCTGCTTTTAGCAGAACTTGCATATCAACTTGAGCCCAATCAATTTCTATCTCGCCACGAAGCATATCTTGCACGCGGCAGATACCTTCTTCTGGTATTTTCATGCGGATAACATAAGGGACACCAGCATCTAGCTTTGCTTGTACTTCTTCTTGGCTTAACTTAAGAGCACGACCATCATATTTAGGTTGAAGGCCTTGTTCTCTTTGCTCGTTACGCATTTGATCAAGCTCTTCAGCTGTTTCAAACGCGTAAAAAGCGTGACCTTTTTCAATCAGCTCTTTGGCGTAATCTGCATAAATATCACCACGCTCACTTTGGCGATATGGGCCATACTCGCCACCAACATCAGGCCCTTCTGCCCAATCTAGACCTAACCAGCGTAATGCATCCAGAATCATTTTTTCTGATTCTGATGTACTACGAGTTTGGTCTGTATCTTCAATACGAAGAATGAACTTACCGCCCATTTTGCGAGCAAAAGCCATATTAAATAAAGCGATGTACGCGGTTCCTACATGTGGATCACCTGTTGGTGATGGGGCGATACGCGTTCTGATTTCAGACATAAGAGACTCATCAATTCCAGTTGTAAAAATGGCGATTATTATAAGCCTCTTGAAATAAAAGCGTAACTAAGAATTTCGCTATTTTTGTTTTGCTTAAGGCTTTTCAAATGATTGTTTAGGCCTGACATAAAAAAGGATGCCAATTGGCATCCTTTTAAAGGGTAAATATCTAGATAAAAGAAAAAATTAGTTAACTAACCAAGTATTTAGCTCTTTAATCTTTTCTTCATCAAGCTCACCCGTGTATTCAAGCAAGGACATTTGTTTTACCGCAAAGCTGTATCTTAATTGCTCAAGTGTGCCTTGAGAATTGTACAGATCAGATTGCGCATCAAGTAGCTCAACAATGTTACGAGTGCCCACATCATAGCCTGCTTGTGTGGCTTCTAATGAGCTGGCATTCGAGATAATAAGTTGCTTCTGTGCGGCAATTTGCGCTACAGACGTTTTTAAATCTCGGTACAAAGAGCGAACCGCTAGCTCTGTTGTTTGTAATTGATCTTCTAGGTTCTCTTCAGCGGCAACGGCATCATGAACAGACTGTTTCACTTGCGCATTGATTGCACCACCTTGATAAAGTGGAATGCTAACATTAACCCCTATAAATGCCGCCAGACTATCGCCATCACCACTTGAGGTTGGTGATGTGTCACGATCAGAGCGAGTAAGGCTACCAGAAACGGTCACTGTAGGGACACGGCCATTGGACTTTTGAATCTCAATGTTAGTCAAAGCAGAGTCATGAGCCAGAGCCAAGGTTTTTATGTCGTTGTTTTGTTTTTTCGCAAGATCCACATAA